>NZ_JBHVET010000050.1:0-22632 GCF_042802135.1 Kitasatospora sp. NPDC057512 | reverse complement strand
CAGGCCAGCAGGGCCTGGCGCGACGCCTTCTCGCCCGCCACGACCAGCAGACGCAGGGACGACTCCTCGGCCAGCCGGATCAGGCAGTCCTCCTCCCGCACCCAGCCGTGCCAGAAGGCGGTGGGGACGCTGAGGAAGGTGGTCCCGGTGTCGATCACCTGCCGGGTGAGGGCGCGGAAGGTCTGCCGGAGCGGGTCGCCGTCGAGGACCAGGGCGGCGCCGTGCAGGAGCGGCGGGAAGATCTCCTCGGCGGCGGCGTCGAAGCCGAGGGGACGGCACTGGAGGACCCGGTCACCCGGTCCGAAGCGGAAGTGATGGTTCACCGCGGAGCTGTGGTTCGCGAGCGAGCGGTGGCCGACCAGGACGCCTTTGGGCCGGCCGGTCGAGCCGGAACTGTAGATGACGTAGGCGGGGTCCGCTCCAAAGGCGGAGGCGGAGGTGGGGGCCGGTGGTTCGGTGGGCAGCGTGTCGAGGTGCGTCCGGACGTCGTCGAGGTCGACGATCCCGCCCCGGTAGTCGGCGAAGAGCGGGGTGAGGCCCTTCCGCGTCAGCAGGGTGGTGGCGCCGCTGTGCTCCAGGACGTACCGCAACCGCTCGACGGGATAGTCGGGGTCGAGCGGGACGTAGGCGGCGCCGGCCTGGAGGATGCCGAACAGCGCGCTGATCAGGTGCGGCCCCCGCTCCACGCAGATCCCGACGCGGTCACCCGCGCCGGTGCCGCGGGCCAGCAGGAACCGGGCGAGCTGGTGGGACCTGTCGAGGAGTCGGCGGTAGGAGATCCGCCGGCCCTGCCAGATCAGGGCCGGCGCCTCCGGTGTGCGCGCCACCTGTTCGGCGAACAGCTGGTGGAGGCGCGCCCCGGTGTCGGCCAGGGGCTCGGCGTGGGCCCGGGTCCCGGCGTCGGCCCGGGTTCCGGGGTCGGCCCGTGCTCCGTCGAGGTCGTGCGGGGAACCGCTCACGGCGTGCAATCCCTCGGTACGGCGGACACGGCAGAGAAGGCGGACACGGCGCTACGGCCGTTCCGTTGCTGCCCGGACGATGTCGATCATCAGGCGGGTGTCCAGGAGCGCCTCGTGCGCGTTGGTGAGGGGCTGAGCCCCCGGCGCGCCGACGCACTCGTGGAAGTGCGCGAGTTGGGCCTTGAACGCCTCCTCGTAGGACCCCGTGACGGTCTCCTCCACGGCGGCCCCCCTGGCGGCGCCCGGCCCCGCCGGCGCCTCGTCACGCCAGATCCGTACGGTCGACGGCGCGTTGGGCAGGAAGGGGTTGGAGATGTCCAGCATGACGGTGCGGTCCTCGCCCCAGACGGTGAGGCTCTCCTCGAACCGGTGGACCGAGGTGGACGAGCCCTGGAAGACGCACTGGAATCCGTCGGCGTACAGCAGCGAGGCGGTGAGCGTCGTGCCGTCCGGCGAGCAGTGCGCCTTGATGGAGGCCGGCGGCGCGGGGAAGGCGGCCCGGTAGACGTTCACGTCGTGGCTCCACACCCCGAACATGTCCATGTACGCCTCCAGCGCTTCGGGCGAGGCGCCGCCGAACTCCCGGGCGACCCGGCCGCGCCGCTCGTCCGGTCCCGCCGCGTCGGCAGGTTCGCCGGAGCGGGTGATCCGGGACAGCTCGGGGATGATCCAGTTCCCGTACTCGGGGCCCACCACGATGTGGATCCTCGCCATGACGGGCCGGGTGATCCGCGCGATCTCCTCCAGGCCCCGCCGGACGCCGCTGTCGTACCGCTTCATGTAGCCCACCATGACCTTGGAGCCGGTGCGGTCGGCGGCGGCGATCACCTCCTCGGTCTCCGCGATCGTGTGGCCGAGGGGCTTCTCGGTGAACACGTGCTTGCCGTGCTCCAGGGCGGTGAGCACCGGTTCCCTGTGGTCGGTCGTGAGGACGACGACCGCGTCCAGTTCGGGTGTCTTCGCCAGCATGTCCTCGACCGCCGCGTAGGCGTTCGGGACGTGGAAGCGCTCGGCCACCGACCGGGCCAGGTCGAAGGACCGGTCGCAGAGCGCCACGATGTCGAAGCGGTCGCGCAGCGCCGCCAGATACGGGAGGTGCACCAGCTGCGCGATCATCCCGCAGCCCACGACCCCCACACGGACACGTACCATATCGGCCTCCTCAGAAACGGGCTGGTCCTGGTGCCGGCGGCTGTCGTCGGAGCACGTGCCCCAGGATGTCGACGACCCCCTCCAGAACGGCCGCCGGCGAGACGTACCAGGCCGCGTCCCGCAGGTGCCGGGGCACGGCGGGGTCCGCGACGAACGCGCACCTGACGCCCGGCACCCCGGGGACCCAGTCGGCTGGCGAGTTCCCGACGAGCAGGGTGCTCCTCGGGTCGCGGGCCGCCAGTCCGGCCAGGGCCGTGCGCTTTCCGAGCTCCGTCCGCGGATAGGGGTGGATCCCGGCGTACGAGCCGTCCGGACCGAGCTCGACGGAGATGTCGGCGCGCTCCCCGGCGCGCTCCCCGGCTCGGCCCCCGACTCGGCTCCCGGCTGGGCTCCCGATGCGGTTCCCGACGCGGCCCCCGGCGCTCCAGCCGGTCAGCCGGTGCCGTACGTCGTGGATGAAGTCCGGGGGGCCGAAGACGCTGGCGGACGCCAGGCGGTTCGCCCCGAAGGCCCAGGTGCGGCCGGTGGGCGGTCGGCCGCCGAACTCGGGGGCCACCGCGTCGCCGACCCGGGACAGACCGTGGGCGGCGGCCGCCGCCGCCACCTCGGCGCGAAGGCTCCGCAGCGCCGGGAACGGGGTGGTGACGCGTACGGTTCCGTCGACCGCGACCACGTTGCCGTTCTCGGCGATCACCGGGAACCCGGGCGCCGTGCCCAGGCCGATCCGGGTGCCGAACTCGCGCAGTTGCCGCAGCGGCGAGTCCGAGCACAGGCCCACGGCGACGCCCGCGGAGGTCAGGTGCCGCACCAGTCGCCGGAAGCGCTGCAGGGCGAGGGCGTCCGGAGGTCCGCCGGGGACCGAGGGCACCAGGGTGCCGTTGACGTCGAGGAGCACCACGGCGAACGGCTCGTGGCCGGGCCCGGTCACCGGGCGGCCGATCCGGCCGGCACGTCGGTACCCCGCTCCTCGACCTCCGCGATCAGTTCGGACCAACTGTCCATCCCCGCCTGGAGTTCGCGCAGGACGGACCGGACCGACTCGGCCGGCTCCGCCATCCCCAGCGACAACAGCGGCCGGCGCACGTCGGGTCGCAGGTCGGCCACCCGGAGGGTGCGCCGCAGCAGGTGGTCGACGCGGGCGAAGAAGCGCGCGTTGGCCTCCAGCATGAGGGCGGCGAACTCCCGGTCGGCCCCGGCGGGGCCGCCGAGCCGGGCCGAGGTGCTGACGAAGGGGAGCCAGTAAGGTGTGCGGCCCCACGTTCCGTCCGGCAGCCGGACGACGAGTCCCGAGAGGCCGAGCAGGAAGTTCCGCGGATCGAGCAGGTCCAGGGCGGGTGCGTCCGGCCCGGTGGCGGCGGTCCGGTAGTGGAGCACGGGGTCGACGGACGCACCCAGGATGGGGGACCGCGGCGAACCGCCCAGCCGGATACCGGGGATGACGTGCCGGACCCGCCGTCCCGCGTCCTGGAACAGGCGGATGACGGCGGCGACGGTCCCGCCGGTGGCGATGTCGTCCTCGATGAGGGTGTAGCCTCGCCCGGCCGTGTCCGGCGGCAGCGAGGCGATCTGGTCGTGGATGGGGGCGGCGCCGGGCCGCGGCACCAGCCCGACCTGCCGACGGCCGCCGAGCAGGAAACCCCGGGAGACGCGCAACGGCCGGACCGCCCGGTCGAGGAGCGGATCGAGGCTCACCGGCGGCCCGCCGGTGACCCGGCGGCGGACCGCCAGTTCGAGGCGGTGCGCGTCGACCAGGTGGAACAGGACGCCGCCCGGCCGTGGCACTACCGTGCGCAGCGCGTCCCTCAGGTCGCGCTGGAAGGCGCGGTAGGCCTCCGCGACGGCGGGAGCCGAGCCGCCCGGCGAGACGGTGCCGCACCCGGCCGGTGCGCGGCCCAGGGTCCGGACGCAGTAGGACGTGTCGTCGCGCATGACGATGGTGAACGCGCCCGTGGCGGGAGCCTCGACGCAGGCCGTGGCGGCGGCGCTCGGGTCGGGACGCACGACGAGGTGGTCGGTGCCGATGACGAGGTGGTCGGGGGCGCCGCGGATCACCGCGGGCTCCGCTCACGGCCCAGGACGTACCTGCCGCGGGCGACCTCCCGCTCCCCGTCGAGCACCACCTCCAGCGGCATGGGGTGGCAGTGGAACAGGGCCAGCCCCGCGTGCAGGCCGTAGGCCCCGACGTTCGGCACCGTCAGCAGGTCTCCGACGGCCACGTCCGGAAGCCGCGCGTTCCTGGTCCAGACGTCCAGCGGGTGGCAGAGCGGCCCGGCGACGATGGTCCCGTCGGGCTCCTCCTGAACGGCGGACGTGTCGGGATCGTCACCGCACTGGAACCGCGGCTCGATCCGGTCCTCCTTGCGGAGCCCCGACATCCCGCCCAGGTGGTTGACGCCGGTGTCCAGGACGACGACGCGCCGCCCCTGCGAGCGCTTGACGTCCAGCACCCTGGTCAGCAGCCGGCCGCAGCCCGCCGTCAGGTAGCGGCCCGATTCGAAGACGACCCGCCGCTCCCCGTCCGGCCAGCCGGGGAGCCCCTCGTCGAGCAGGGCGTCGAGCCGGCTCCTGAGCGCGTCGAACCGCGGCAGTCCGCCGGGGACGGCGTACGGTGCGCCGAAGCCTCCGCCGAGGTCGATCACGGGGAGCCGGCGGTCGAGCGCCGTCTCGATCCGCCGCACGACGTCGAGCCCGTAGCGGAACACCGCGAGCAGCGCGTCCACCCGGATCAGGTTGCTGCCCATGTAGAGGTGCAGGCCGGCCAGTTCGGCGTGCTCCCGGTCCGCGAAGAGCTTGGGCTGCTCCAGTACCCAGTCCAGATCGGCGCCGAACTGGGAGGGGCCGCCGGTCATCGCGAGACCGGCCCCGGCCGGGGGGACGGGCGGGTTGACCCGCAGCAGCGCGCGCACCCGCGTGTCCGCGGCGCGGCCCAGCCGGTCGAGCTGGTCCAGGGCGTGCGGGGAGTCGACGGAGAACTGCCGGACGCCCGCCGCGAGGGCCCCGGCCACGTCCTCGTCGCGTTTGCCGGGGCCGGTGTAGAGGACCCCGTCGGCGGGGAATCCCGCTTGGACGGCGGCGCGCAGTTCGCCGGGGGAGCTGACCTCGGCGTGGCAGCCGAGCGCCGCCAGCCGGCCGAGGACGGCGGGGTGCGGGTTGGCCTTGAGGGAGTAGAGCAGGGTGGCCGGGGCGGGCAGTGAGCCCACCAGCCGGCGGTGGGCGTCGCTCACGGCGGCCAGGTCGTAGAGGTAGGCCGGCGTGTCCCACCGGGTTTCCGGTAGCGCCGTTCCCGTCGTCGTTTCCCCGACCTCGACGTCCATAGAACCGAGGGCTCCTCATGAGTCGCGCGGGCACATTCTGACGGGCTTCAGGAGACCCTGCCGGGCCGGGGAGAACAAGGCCCCCCGGAGCCCGGTGGCTACTTTCGGTCAGGTCATGCCACTTCCGGGTGACGGGGTTCCGGTTTGCCGGGACGGCCGGCGGATGCCGGGAGGCGGCTGGTCAGGAGTGGGTCCGGCGGGTCGGCACACCCGTCTCCGGGGCCGCCGCGCCGTGGCCGGGTCGCTCCAACTCAGGTTGGCTCATTACGAGTTGGGGGGATACCGGCCCATTGCTGCTCGTTGAAGGCCCAACTAGAGTCTCGGCATCGGCCGTGGTCTGACGACGTTCGATACCCGCAGATTCTCGGTCACGCGAAACACGCCACCAAGCGGCTCACGGGACAGATCGGGGTACGCACATGCAGGAGCACATCGAGCAGGTCGGTACCAAACTCGTCTACTCCGACGACCGCGTCAGGGTGTGGGTCCTGGAGCTGGACCCGGGAGAGCAGACGATCATCCACCAGCACCCCTGTGACTACGTCTACGTCGCCACCGAGAGCGGCCGGGCGGAGACCGTGTACAAGGACGGCACCGGCTACGTCGGGGAGGACAAGCTCGGCAACGCCGTCTACCACGAAGCCGGACAGCCGCACCTGCTGCGGAACATCGGCGACACCCACTACTCGAACATCATCGTCGAGCTGCTGGCCACCACCAAGTGAGGCTGCCCCATGTCGGCTGTCGCGGCCTACGAGGCGCTCGTCGAGGCGGGTGTGGAGATCGTCTACGCGGTGCCCGACTCGCTCCTGGCACCGCTGTGCCGGGAGGCGTCGACCCGGCGTGAGATCCGGTACGTGCAGGTCAACGACGAGGCCACGGCGGTCGGCCTGGCGGCCGGCGCCCGACTGGCCGGCGCCCGTTCGCTGGTCGTGATGGAGAACTCGGGCCTGCGCCGGGCCTGCGAGACCCTGGCGCGCCTGACCATGAGCCACCGGCTGCACACCGCGCTGCTGATATCCCGGCGCGGGGCCTTCGGCGAACCGAACTGGTGGGGAATCCCGCACGAGGAGACGATGCACCGGCACACGGCGATGCTCTCCCTGGTGACCGCGGACGTCCATTCCTGCGCGGAGTTGGCGCAATGCCTCCCCAAGGCCTACGCCACGCTCGACACCGGGCAGCGGAGCGTGGCACTCGTGGCGAACGCCGGACTGACGGCGGAACTGAGGGGTGCGCCATAGAAACCGCCGCATTCCTCCAGGCCCTGTACGCCAGGCTCCCCGCGGATTCGGTGTCGGTCGCGCCGCTCGGCAGGACGAGCGAGGTGATGTACGCGCTCCGTCCCGCCGACACCCTCTTCACCGACACCATGGGCGACGTCACGGCGATCTCCCTCGGAATGGCCATGGCGGCGGCCCCGCTGTCCGTGGTCGGCATCGACACGGACGGCGGTTTCCTGATGAACCTGTCCGTGCTCACCGCACTGGGCGACCAGTTGCCGAGGCTCGGCAACTACACGCTGGCCGTCATCGACAACCACCTGTACGAGTCCGGGGGCGGTCTGCCCAGCCGTGGGGCGGCCCTGGACTGGAGCGCACTCTTCGGCGCCGTCGGACTGAAGTCGGTCCTCGTCGAAGCACCGCACCAGGTGCCGGAGGTGCTGCCGCTGTCCGGCACGGTGCTGATCGCCTCGGTGCACAACCCGGCACCCGTACCGGACGCGCTGAAGACGGTCGACGGTGTCGAGTCCTCGTACCAGGTGGAGCGGGTGCTGGCCGAACGCACCGGGAGAACGCCGAGGCGGCCCGCGCTCAAACCGTGAACCCTACCCGTGGAGTTGGTGGAGCATCCGGTGAAGTACCTCCTGCACAGCGACGACGCGGCCTGCTACGGCCTGGACCCCGCCGGCTCCCCGACCAGGGTCCTGGTCTGCTCGACCGCGGCGTCACGCGCCCTCCTGACCGACCCGGTCGTCTCGGGCCACCGGTACCGTTCGCTGCTCGGCACCGCGGTGTCGACCGCGCTCGACCTGGTGGCGCAGGCCGACCCGACGGTGGCCGAAGCCCTGGCGACCGAGGCGACGACGGTCGTCAACATCCTGCGCGGGGGCCTCAGTTTCGGCGTCGACAGCGCGCTGGCGCACCGCTTCGGCTACCCCGCGGCGGTGAGCTTCGTCGGCACCGACCGGGGAGCCGCCCACCCGCTCGACATCTCGTACGAGCGCTGGGAGTTCGCCGACCGGCAGCTGCTGGTGCTCGGGGACATCATCGGCACCGGGGCGACGGTGGAGAAGGTGCTCCGAGCCGCCCGGCAGGCGGCGCACGGCCGCGGCGCCGAGATCGCCGGCTACCTGGTGCTGACCGTCGGGTCCCGGCAGGGCGTGCGGCGCCTGCGGGACCACTTCGCCGAACTGGCCCACCGGGGCGAGCGGTTCAGCGCCGTCATCGTGGCCCTGGAGGCGCTGTTCGAGCTGCCCGACCGCACCCGGCTCGGGCAGGCGTTCCCCCAGCTGCCCTTCGACTTCCTGCGGTCCCCCCGGTGGTCGACCCCGGACTTCGAACTGCACCGGCTGGGCCGCCGGGACAGCCTCTTCGAGAAGTGCGCCGTCTACGACGGCGGCGTGCGCGCCTTCACACCCGAGGAGCACCGGCGGTTCCGGGCGGACTGGTGGACGGAGGTGCGACGGCGGGGGAGCGAGGCCGGGCTCTCGCTGGCCGACCTGGGCCGGAGCACCGCCGGACTCGACGGGTACGCCCGCCCCCTGGACGACTGGCTGGAGGGGATCGGCTGGGCGGCGCCGGAGAACGTACGGCACCTCGGCGTCGACCACGCCCAGCTCCACGAACTGGGCCGACGGGCCCACGCGTACGCGGCGGCGACCTCCATCGACGCCTACGCCGACGCGCGCCTGGCACCCGGACAGCCGCCGCACTGAGAACCGCCGACGGCCTTCGACCACCCACCCCACCAGAAGACTTCGCCGGAGCCCCGGCGAGGCCGGCGACGGCGTTCGCCGGACGGACCGAGAACGGAGATCACATGACGATCGCCGAGTGGCTTCGGGACAACGTCACCACGGACAAACGGGCCCTGGACTGGTACACCGAGCCCGAGTGCGAGCCCCGCATCGTCCGCGCCTACCGGGAGCTGCTGAGCGGCTACGAGATCGACACCTCCAAGATCCTCAAGACGACCGTCCTGGTCGAGGGCGACCACCAGGGCGTCGTCCGGGTGCACGACATCAACTACTACTCGATCTGCGCCCACCACTTCCTGCCGTTCTACGGCAAGGTCGACATCACCTACGTCCCCGGGAACCGGATCCTGGGGCTCGGCAAGTTCCCGCGCCTGGTCCAGGCCTTCAGCAAGCGGTTCCAGATCCAGGAGCACCTGGTGAAGGACATCGCCGAGGAGATCATGGCCTCGGGCGGGGCACGCGCCGTCCGCGTGGAGTCGAGCGGCCGGCACATGTGCATGTGCAGCCGCGGCCCGTCCGACCAGACCGTCATCACCGACACGACGTACGTGACCGGTGACGTCGACCTGCTGGCGGCCTACGGCCCGCGGCACTGACGCGTCGTGTGATGGGAGGGTGCCGACTCCTCCTCCCCCTCTCATCACACGACCGGCCGGTGCCGGCCCGCCCGTCAGCCCGCCCACTTCCCTGGAGAGCGAACCATGCGCAAGAACGGTGTCGCGCGCCGCGAGAGCACCGGGTCACCGTGGCCGGCCATCGTGACCACCTGGCTCTCCGGGGTCCTCGCCGCCTTCGGGCTGGGCGCGCTCTCCCCGCTCGGGTCCGAGATCCGGGGGGACCTGCACCTCTCCCTCGGCCAGTTCGCCTGGGCGACCTCCAGCATCACCGCGGTGAGCGCCGTCCTCGGCGTCCCCGCCGGCTGGTGGATCAGCCGGCTCGACGCCCGGAAGGCGCTGGCCGGCGGGCTCGTCCTCACCACGCTGTCCGTGGCGGCGACGGCCTTCGCGGGCAGCTGGTCGCCGCTGCTGGGGGCGCGCACCGCGCAGGGCTTCGGCTACCTCCTGGTCTTCGTGGGCGGGCCGATCATGCTGACCCGGCTGGCCGAGGGGCGGGCGCAGGCCACGGCGCTGGCGCTGTGGGGCACCTGCGTCCCCACCGGGCTCGCCCTGGCCACCGCCCTGGGGGGAGCGGTCAGCGGCGCGATCGGCTGGCGCGGCTGGATGGGCGCGACCGCGCTCCTCCCGCTCGTGCTGGCGGTCGCGGTCGGCGCCACCCGCCCCGCCGCCGCCCGCGCGCCGACGGCGGACCCGGCCGCCGAGGCCACCGGAGCGCCGCCCCCGCGGACCGGCTGGATCCCCCCGGTGCTCTTCGCGCTGAGCTTCGCCTGCGTCTGCCTGGCCGGGGTCGCGATCGTCGTGCTGCTGCCCACCTTCCTGACGGAGGAACGCGGCGCGTCCACGGCCACCGCCGGCGCCGTCGCCGCCGTGGTCTCCCTCGGCAGCGTGCTCGGCAGCGCGCTGAGCGGGCTGCTGCTGCGCCGGGGCGTCGGGCTGCTCGCGATGACTCCGGCGCTGGCCCTGCTGCCCGTCTCGGCGCTCCTGGTCTTCGCGCTGCACCTCCCGGTGGTGGCCGTGATGGTCCTGGCCTGCGTCGGCCTGGTGGTCGACGGGGTGATGATCTCCGCGATGTTCGCCGCGGTGCCGCGGATCGCCGGCAGCCCCCGGCGCGCCGACGTCACCAACGGACTGGTCGCCCAGCTCGGCAGCCTCGGCACGCTGGTCGGGCCGCCGGCCTTCAGCCTGGCCGTGGACGGTGCCGGATGGGCCGGTGCCGGGCTGGCCGCGCTGGCCTTCACGGTGGTCGGCGTCGCGCTGCTCCTGGTGGTCACCCTGCCCTCCCCGCGCGGTCCCGCCCGGTCCCGGACGCGCGACGGGCAGGCGGAGGCGGCCGGAGACCGTGCGGCGGTACCGTACGTACGACCCGGCGGAAGGGATCTCACGTCATGACGTCCGGAACGCGTACCGGCCGCGGGCCCCGCGTCGTCCTCTTCGACCTGGACGACACCCTGGTGGTGACCGCGGAGGTCAAGTGGGCCCACCACAAGGCGGTCGCCCGGCGGTTCTACGGGATCGACCTGACGGACGCCGAGCTGGCGCTGCACTGGGGCAAGCCGTTCGACGCGATGATCCGCGCCCTCTACCGCGACAGCGACACCCTGGAGCGGATGCGCGAGGCGAACCTCTCCCTGGAGGAGGAGTTCCTCAAACGGCCCCTCCCCGGCGCCGTCGAGGCCGTCCACGAGCTCTGGCGCAGGAGCGTCGGCGTCGGCGTCGTCACGTCCACCAACCGCCTCTCGGCCCTCCGGGACGTCGAACGGATCGGGCTGCGGACGGACCGGCTCGTCCTGCTCCAGGGAGCGGACGACAGCCCCCACCACAAGCCGGACCCCCGGGTGTTCGACGCCGCGCTGGCGACGCTGAGCGGACGGGGGGTCGGCGTGGACGACGTCTGGTACGTGGGCGACGCCCTCATCGACCACGCGGCGGCCACCGGGGCCGGGCTGCGCTTCGTCGGCGTCGCCACCGGTTTCCACACGCGCGAGGACTTCGAACGGGCCGGTGCCGAGCACGTCCTCGACGACGTACGGCAGTTGCCCGACCTGCTGCCCTGACCGGGGCGGCGCACCCCGCCCACCGGAGTCCACGGGCGCCTACCAGCGCGGAAGGCCAGCATGAACATCGAGACGCTACGCCCGGCCCCGGACACCTACGCGGAGTACTGCGTGCTCTGCCGGGGCGGCCCCGTCGCGTGGGCCACGGTCGGGGGCAGGCGGGAGGTCCGCTGCGGCAACTGCGGTGAGCGCAGCGCCCGGGCCATCGTCATCGACCCCGGCATCTCCTGGTGGTCCGCCGAGGACGGCGAGTACTGGCACGAGACCGCGGCGGTCTTCGTCCGCGATGCGGCGGACAGGTTCCTGCTCTTCCAACGCGTCGCGTTCCCCTACGCGTTGACGGTTCCGGCCGGCCACGTGGAACGGGACGAGGACCCGGCCGGCGCCGCGGCCCGCGAACTGCGCGAGGAGGTCGGCCTGACCGCGGGCGACCGGCTCCGGTTCGTCGCCACCTTCCCGATCCCCGGCGACTCCTGCCGACGCGGATCCGACGCGCACGTCTGGCACGTCTACCTGTTGACGGTGCCGGACGGGGGTCGCGTCACCGTCAACGAGGAGGGCGAGGAGCCCCGTTGGCTCACGCTGGACGAAGCGCTGGCCGCCGACCTGACCCACGCCGTGCGGCAGGTCGTCACCACCTGTGCGAAGGAACTGCTGGACGGCTGAGGGCCGGCGCGGACGGTATCCTCGGGGCCGGTCGGAGCAACCGGTCGGAGCAACAGGAGGACTGGTCCATGGCGGCGCTCATCGACAAGGTGGCGTGGATCCACCTGGAGAACGGCCTGGTGCTGAGCACGCGTTCCCACGGCAAGGACGCCTACTACCTGCCCGGGGGGAAGCGGGAGCCGGGGGAGAGCGACCTCGACACGCTGTGCCGGGAGATCGAGGAGGAGCTGTCCGTCGCCGTCGTCCGGGACTCGGCCGCCCTGCTGGGCGTCTTCGAGGCCCAGGCCCACGGGCACAGCCAGGGCGTGGTCGTCCGCATGACCTGCTACACCGCCGCGTACGAGGGGGTGCTCACGCCCGCCAGTGAGATCGCCGAGATGGTGTGGCTCACCCATGCCGACCGGCACCGGACGTCCCCCGTGGACCAGGTCATCTTCGACCGGCTGCGCGCCGACGGGCTGCTGAGCTGACCTAATTCCTCTCCAACGCTTGTTCCAGAAGGGCGAGTTGCTCGCCCAGCGCGTCCCCCAGCCCGTCCCCGGTCCCGTCCAGCGGGGCGAGTAGGGAGCGGTCCCCCACCAGGCCCAGGTTCAGCCGCCCGCCCGCCGAGCGGGCCGCGATGAACAGGCCGACCCCGTGGCAGACGCTGCCCAGGGGGTGGACCGTCTCCAACGGGCAGCCGGCGAAGTACATCTGCTGCGAGGAGCCGGGGATGTTCGACACCACGACGTTGTACGGGGGGCGTGTCGCGCCGCCCAGGCCCAGCACGTTCTGTGCGACGAACGGCCAGGTGAACAGGGCCCCGTAGAGCCCGGTGGAGCCCTTCGGCAGCTCGCCCAGCTCCCGCTTGGCGAGCGCGCTGGACCGGGCCACGGCGCGCAGCCGCTCGAACAGGCGCTGTACGTACCGCCCGGGCTCGGCGCCGACGGGCGGCCCGAAGGTGGCCAGGAGCGCCACGTGCTGGGGAGTGGTGGCGGACTCCAAGGCGAGAAAGACCCGGTCGGGCATCCTGATCCTGGCCACAGCACCCCTCTCCTCCGCGTCCGGTCCCCAGTCTGCTGGCGGCGGCACCACCGGACAAGACCGCGCAGCTGAAGGGGCGGCCGTCCGACACCCGGCCGCAGGCCGACGGCCCGAAGCTCCGGAAACGCATCAGTCTCCGCGCCCGGCCCCGCCGCTGTCAGTCCGTATGGTTCCGGATTCCGTGCCCCGCGGCGGGTGGCTACCGTCCGAACCGTCCGAACCGACGGACATCCGGCGGTCCGGACCGGCCGCCGACACGCGCCCTCAGGAGGTCACGGTGACCGCGAACCACCCCACCCGCAGGAGCATCCTCAAGTCCGCCGGCGGGCTCGGCGCCGCGCTGGCGCTCGGCGGCGCGAGCGTCCTCGCGACGGCCTCGACCGCCCACGCCGCCGACGACGGCTTCGGCCTGCACATCACCGACCGCAACGAGGGCGACGCCCGGATGTGGTACTACCGCTTCCACACCGCCGAGATCGGCTGGGACCCCGCCGTCAACGTGCTGCTCCCCGACGACTACCACACCAGCGGGCGCACCTACCCCGTCCTCTACCTCCTGCACGGCGGCCTCCAGGACTTCATCGAGTTCGACCGCCGGGGCGTCCGCGACTGGACCATCGGCAAGCCCCTGATCGTGGTGATGCCCGACGGCGGGCAGGCCGGCTGGTACTCCAACCCGGTCAGCACCAACGTCGGCCCCCGCAACTGGGAGTCCTTCCACATCAACCAGCTGATCCCGTGGGTCGACGCCAACTTCCGCACCTTCGCCGAGCCCGAGGGCCGCGCCGTCTCCGGCTTCTCCATGGGCGGCTTCGGCGCCCTGAAGTACGCGGCCAAGTACTGGGGCCACTTCGCCTCCGTCAGCGCCCACTCCGGCCCGGCCAGCCTGCGCCGCGACAATGGCGCGGTCGTCCACTGGGCCAACGTCTCCTCCGCCGTCAAGGACCTGGCCGGCGGCACCGTCTACGGCGCGCCGCTGTGGGACCAGGCCAGGGTGACCGCCGACAACCCGGTCGAGCGCCTGGAGAGCTACCGCAACAAGCGGATCTTCCTGGTCGCCGGCACCAGCCCCGACCCGACCAACCCCTTCGACACCTTCAACGAGACCGCGGTGCTGGCCGGCCAGCGGGAGTTCCGCGCCCTGCTCGACGGCGCCGGCATCCCGTACGAGGCCCACGAGGAGTCGGGCGGCCACTTCATCCGGCCCGACATGATGCAGCGCGACATCGACGGCATCATCGACCGCCTCCGCAAGGCGTGAGGGGGCCGCACCGATGATCTCCCGCACCTCGCGGCGGGCCCTGGCCGTGGTGGCCCTGCTGCTGCCGGTCACCGTACCGGCCGTTCCCGCTGTCGCCGTTCCCGCCGTTCCCGCCGTTCCCGCCGCTGCCGCCGCTGCCGCCGGGTTCGCGGCGGCCTGCCCGACCGACGGCGCCATCACCCAGCACTACACCGCGGAGCACAACGGCATCGACATCGCCAACGACCGCGGCACCCCGATCTACGCGGTCGGCGACGGCAAGGTCGTCATCTCCGGCCCGGTGTCCGACTACGGCCAGTGGATCCGCATCCTGCACCCGGACGGGACCATCACCGAGTACGGGCACATGCAGCGGCGGGACGTGTTCGAGGGCGACGACGTGCGGGCCGGCCAGCAGATCGCGCTGATGGGCAGCGAGGGCAACTCCACGGGCCCGCACCTGCACCTGCGGGTCTGGGCCGACCCGAACGCGTCCCAGCGCACCGACCCGGAGCCGTACCTCGCGGAGCGCGGCGTCACCGTGCCCTGCGTCCCCGGGAGCGGTCCTCGGCCCGCGCCGCTGGTGTATCCGGCGGAGTCCGGCCGGGTGGTGTCGGCCCGGTCCGCGGACGGGCGCCTGGAGGTCTTCGCCGCCGGGGCGAGCGGTGTCTCGCACGCCTGGCAGACCGTGGTCAACGGCGCCTGGTCCGAGTGGGAGAGCCTCGGCGGTCCGGGCGGTGCCGAACTCGCCATCGGTCCGAACGCGGACGGCCGGCTGGAGGTGTTCGCCCTCAACGGCAGCACCCTCCAGCACCGTTACCAGCTCCAGCCCTCGGGCGCCTGGTCCGGTTGGGAGGACTTCGGCGGCGGGGGCCACGACCTCGCCGTCGGCTCCAACCAGGACGGTCGGCTCGAAGTCTTCGCCTCCGGACCGGCCGCCGTCTTCCACCGCTACCAGACGGCGCCCAACGGCGGCTGGTCCGGTTGGGAGGGCACCGGCGGCGGCCCGGCCAACAGCGAGATCGAGCTCGGCAAGGCCCCCGACGGCCGGTTGGAGGTCTTCGCCCTCAACGGCGACACCTTCCAGCACCAGTGGCAGACGGACGTCAACGGCGGCTGGTCCGCCTGGGACGCCGCCTTCGGGGGTGGGGGCCACGACCTCACCGTCAGCCACAACCGGGACGGGCGGCTGGAGGTCTTCGCCTCGGGACCGGTCGGCGTCTACCACAAGTACCAGACGAACCCCACCAGTTGGTCCGGCTGGGAGGCCACCGGCGGCCCCGCCGACTCCCGCCTCACCAGCGAACTGACCGCGGACGGCCGGGTCGAGGCCTTCGCCATCAACGGCAGTACCGCGCAGCACATCTGGCAGACCGGCCTGAACGCCCCGTACGGCCAGTGGGAGACCTTCGGCACCGGCGGCACCGAGATCGGCGCCGCCGCCAACGCCGACGGGCGGATCGAGGTCTTCGGTTCCAACACCGACGGCGTCCACCACAAGTGGCAGACCGGCTTCTCCACCTGGTCCGAGTGGGCCTGGCTGAACACCACCCACGGACCCGCCGTCAGTCGAGGAGCCACCCCGTGACCGGCCCGCAGCGCGCCCGCCGGGCGCCCCACCGCGCCCTGCTGTCCGCGATCGCCGCCCTGGGCGTCACGGCGGGCCTGACGGTCGCCGCCCCCGCCGCCCCGGCCGCCACCGGCAGCGACCTGTGCGCAGAGGTCGGCTACCAGGCGGGCTTCCGGGGCGAGGCCCTGGTGACCGCGATCGCCGTCGGCCTCGCCGAGTCCAGCTGCAACCCGCTGGCCTCCAACCGCCAGGGCAACACCCCGAACGACTCCGTCGACCGCGGCCTGTGGGAGATCAACAACCACTGGCACAGCGAGGTCTCCGACGCCTGCGCCTACGACGCCCAGTGCAACGCCGACGCGGCCTACCGGATCTCCAACGGCGGCCTCGACTGGCACCAGTGGTCGACCTACAGCGCGGGTGCCCACCTGCGGCACATGGACGAGGCCCGGGCCGCCGTCGACCGGCTCGGCCACCACGAGCCCGGTCCGGCGCCGCTGGAGTACCCGGCGGAGTCCGGCCGGGTGGTCTCGGCCCGCTCCGCCGACGGACGCCTCGAAGTCTTCGCGGCCGGGAAGAACGGCGTCTCGCACGCCTGGCAGACCGCGATCAACGGCGGCTGGTCGGAGTGGGAGGAGCTCGGCGGCCCCGCCGGCGCCGAACTCGCCATCGGTCCCAACGCGGACGGCCGGCTGGAGGTGTTCGCCCTCAACGGCGGCACCCTCCAGCACCGTTACCAGCTCCAGCCGTCGGGCGGGTGGTCCGGCTGGGAGGACTTCGGCACCGGCGGCCACGACCTCGCCGTCGGCTCCAACCAGGACGGCCGGCTCGAAGTCTTCGCCTCGGGACCGGTCGGGGTCTTCCACCGGTACCAGACGGCGCCCAACGGCGGCTGGTCCGGTTGGGAGGGCACCGGCGGCGGCCCCGCCGACAGCGAGATCGAGCTCGGCAAGGCCCCCGACGGGCGGCTGGAGGTCTTCGCCCTCAACGGCGGTGTCTTCCAGCACCAGTGGCAGACCGCCGTCAACGGCGGCTGGTCCGCCTGGGACGCCACCTTCGGCGGCGGGGGCCACGATCTCACCGTCAGCCACAACCAGGACGGCCGCCTGGAGGTCTTCGCCTCCGGCCCGGCCGGCGTCTACCACAAGTACCAGACGGACCCGACCAGTTGG
Source organism: Kitasatospora sp. NPDC057512 (assembly GCF_042802135.1). NCBI lineage: Bacteria > Bacillati > Actinomycetota > Actinomycetes > Kitasatosporales > Streptomycetaceae > Kitasatospora > Kitasatospora sp. NPDC057512. The sequence goes on along the minus strand of NZ_JBHVET010000050.1, from coordinate 5,885 downwards.
TCCGGTTGGGAGGCCACCGGCGGGCCCGCCGACGCGCGGCTGACCAGTGGGCGTTCGCCGGACGGCCGGGTGGAGGTGTTCGCCATCAACGGCAGTACGGCGCAGCACATCTGGCAGACCGGCTTGAACGCCCCGTACGGGCAGTGGGAGACCTTCGGCACCGGCGGCACCGAGATCGGCGCGGCGAACAACGCCGACGGGCGGATCGAGGTGTTCGGTTCGAACACCGACGGCGTCCACCACAAGTGGCAGACCGGCTTCTCCACCTGGTCCGAGTGGGCCTGGCTGAACACCAGTCACGGACCCGCCGCCGGCTGACTACGCCGGAGACCCGGTCGGAAACCCCGCCGGAGACCCGGCCGGAAACCCGGCCGGAAACCCCCTGGAGCGCAGCGATGTACCCGATCAGCAGGCGCGGCCTGCTGCGGGCGGCCGGAGCGGGAGCACTCGTGCTCCCGCTCGCGGGCCGTACCGCCCCGGCGGCCTCCGCCGCCCCGACTGCCGCCCCCACCGGTGCCGTCGGACCCCGGCTGTGGGTCGGCGCGGGCCCGTTCGACCACGTCTACGACCCGTCCACCGCGCGCCGCCGCTACCTCAACGACCACACCCTGGTCCAGGCCGGCGGTCGCTGGCACCTGTTCAGCATCGTCGGCGACAGCGCGCCGCCCGGGCAGGCGCCCGACAGCGCGGCCGAGGTCTCGCTCGCGCACGCCTCGGCGCCCTCCCCGTCCGGGCCGTGGCTCAGCCACCCGGACGCGCTGACCGTCGACGCCTCGTACTTCGGCGAGGAACACCTGTGGGCCCCGCACGTCGTCGAGTCGGGCGGCGTGCACTGGATGTTCTACGCGGCGGGCGGACGCGCCGGGGCGGCGGTCAACGCCGCCACCTCCACCGACCTGTCCACCTGGACGAGGCTGCCGTCCGGCCCGCTCTTCCGCGGGACCGCCGCCCGCGACCCGATGGTGCTGCGGATCGGCACCGAGTGGGTGATGTACTACACCGAGCTGTCCGCCCCCGGCGGCCGCCACCAGGTCTGCTACCGGCGCTCCGCCGACCTGCTGACCTGGGGCGAGCCCGGCGTGGCCTTCGCCGACGCGGCCACCGCCGCGGACGGCGTCTCGGTCACCGAATCGCCCTTCGTGGTGGCCCGGGACGGCTGGTACTACCTGCTCATCGGACCGCGCAACGGTTACGAGGGCACCGACGTCCTCGCCTCCCAGGACCCGTTCCGCTTCTCCCTCGACGGCTACGCCGGCCATGTGCCCGGCCACGCGGTGGAGGTGGTCACCGACGGGCGGCAGTGGTGGGCGAGCGCCGCCGGCTGGTTCCGGCGCGGCCTCTACCTGGCCCCGCTGGACTGGCGGTCCACCCCGCCGCCCTGGCAGAGCCCGGACAACCCCGTTGCCGCCCCGGACGTCCACGGCCGGCTGACCGTGTTCGCCCTCGACGCGGCCGACTGGTCGATGCTGCGCCGGGTCCAGACCGACCCGGACACCGACACCTGGTCGGACTGGGAGGTGTTCGGGACACCCGCCGGCGCGGTGCCCGTCCTGGGCCGCAACGCCGACGGCCGGCTGGAGGTGTTCTCGCTCGCCCCCGACGGCGCCGCCCTGCACCACCGCGTCCAGCGGACGGACGGCGGCTGGTCGGACTGGGAGGCCTTCGGCGGCCCGGCCGGCGCCGCCCCCGCCGTCGCCCGGGACGCCGACGACCGGCTGGAGGTGTTCGCGCTCGCGCCCGGCGGCGCCGCGCTGCTGCACCGCTGGCAGACCTCGCCCGGCGGCGCCTGGTCCGCCTGGGAGCCCTTCGGGACGCCCGCCGGGGCCGCGCCGCGGGTGGCCCGCGACGGCACCGGGCGGCTGAACGTCACCGCGATCGCCCCATCCGGCACGGCCGCCTTCCACCGCCGCCAGTCGGTGCCCAGCGGGGGCTGGGACGCCTGGCAGCCGCTGCTCGGCTGGTCCACCGCCGCGCCGTCGGCGATCGCCGGCCCGGACGGCCGGCTGGAGGCCTTCACCCTCTCCCCGGGCGGCGAACGACTCGCCCACCGCTGGCAGTCGGCGCCCGCCGGAGCCTGGGCGCCGGTGGACGTGCTCGGCGAGGACTTCGGCGAGCCCGGCCTGGTGCTCGCCGCGCCGCCCTCGGCCGCGGTCGACTCCACCGGGCGGCTGCACGTCTTCGCGGTGGCCGAGGACGGCCGGGTGCGCACCCGGGTCCAGGACCGGCCCGGCGGCGGCTGGCGGCCGTGGGCCGCCTTCGGCGACCCGCCGGTGGCGGCCCTGCGGCCGGGGGCGCCGATGCGGCCGGCCACACCGCTGCCTCCGGGGGCGCCGCTGCGCTGACCGAACGCCTGTACCCTCCGCTCCCGCTTTGTCAAGTAGCCTGCGGCATCCGGTTTATTGTCGTACGCGAAGAGGTACCGTTCGTCCGTCCGGCAAGAGCCGGCGCGCGAAACGGGGGAGCGGTGCGCGGGACGGAGGAACGGTGAGCGGGATTGTCGTCCACCTGCCGGAGGGGAACGGCGACGACACGGTGACCTTACGGCTCGGTCCGGGGGAGCGGGCGCGCTTCGGCCGGGGCTCCGCCCGCACCCCGGTGGAGCTGCGCCTCGGCGACGAGACGGTCTCCCGGCTGGCCGGTGAGATCCACGCGACCGACGACCACTGGCAGTTGAGCAACCTCAGCAACACCCACGCCTACCTGGTGGAGAACCCGGAGGGCGCCGGCGAGTACCTGCGGGTGCCGCCACGGCGGATCGGCGCGCCGATCCCCTTCGAGTTCTCCCGGGTGGTGCTGCCCTCCCGGCGGGAAACCCCGCTGTCCTTCCAGGTGTTCGCGCCCGACCACGTCTACTTGGACCCGGACGCCCACGGCGGCTCCCGGGAGAGCCGCACCATGACGGCGTACTCGCTGGACGAGACCGCCACCTACTTCCTGGTCCTGGTCGCACTCTGCGAACCGTGGCTGCGGGACCGCTCACCCGCCGCCGTGCCCACCACCCCGCAGGTGGTCGCGCGGCTGCACGGCCACCCCGCCTGCGCCCGGCTCACCGCCCGCGCGGTCAGCTCGCACCTCGACTACCTCGCCGACGAGAAGCTCCGCATCGACCTGCCCGACGGCGACCGCGCGGACCGCCGCAGCGGCAAGCGCGAGGCCGTGGTGGGGCTCGCCCTGAAGTTCGGCATCGTCCGCGAGGAGCACCTCGCGCTCCTGCCGGCCCCCGAACCCGCCCGCACCGGACGGTAGGGAGTGCCGGAGATGCCGCAGGACCCGGCCTCTCCCGGGGCGGCCGTCCCCAGGGATGACTTCCCCGGGGACGGCGAGGAGCTGCTGCCGGTCGGCCACCGGGTCGGCGAGTGGACCGTCACCGGGCTGCTCGGCGAGGGCGGCTGGGCGACGGTCTACGCCGCCCGCCGGGGCGACGTGGACGGTACGGCCGACAGGGACGGCACGGTCGCCCTCAAGGTGCTGCCGACCGCCGGACTCGCCCCCCGGCAGGCCCGCCAGGTCGCCGAAGCCGCCCGGCGCGAAACCGAGTTGGGCCGCACCGCCCCGCACCCCCGACTGGTCCGGCTGCTCGACACCCTCGTCCTCGCCGCCCCCGACCAGCCCACGCTCGACGGCGCGATCGTCCTCGTCATGGAACGCGCCCGCTGCACCCTGCGCGACCTGCTCGCCCACGGCGTCGACGAGGTCGAAGGCGCCCGCATCGTCACCGGCATCTGCGAAGGCCTGGCCCACCTGCACCGCTCCGGCTGGGTCCACACCGACCTCAAACCGGAGAACGTCCTCATCGGCGCGGACGGCGAGGTCCGCCTCTCCGACTTCGGCCTCGCCATCGAACTCACCGGCACCCACGGCCACTGCTCCCCGATGGGCACCCCCGACTACCTCCCGCCGGAACGCTGGAAGGAACCACTCGGCGAACACGGCGTCAAAGTCCGTACCACCGCCGACATCTGGGCACTCGGCATCGTCGTCCACGAGGTCTTCGCGGCCGGCGGCCGCCCCTTCCCCGGCGTCACCCCCACCGCCCGCAGCGCCGCCGCCCAACAGTACGCGGAAGGCCGCGCCGCCCTGCGACTGGCCGCCGCCGTCCCCCCGTTCTGGCGCGCCCTGGCCGCCGACTGCCTCGCCCCCACCCACGCCGCCCGCGCCCCGCACACGGCGGAGAGCCTGCTCGCGCGCATCCACGCCGACCGGTCCGACCGGCGCCCGCGCCGACCGTTCCCGCGCACCGCCCTGCTGGCCCTCGCCTCCTGCGCCACGGCCGCCGTCACCGCCACCGCCCTCTGGCCCCACCCCGCACCGGCCGAACAGCCCGCCCACGTCCGCGTCTTCAACGCCGAACGCGGCTGCCAGGACCGCACCGACCGCGACCCCCAGTGCAGCCTCGGCCTCGCCGTCGACCCCCTGCGCCCCTACACCGCCGACAACGTCGGACCCGTGCGCGTCTGGGACAACGACACCCTCGACGCCGACTGCCAACTCCCCACCGGCCTCCCCGTCATCAACGAGGAGGACCTCAGCTCCACCCTCTGGTACCGCGTCCGCCTCCCGGGACACACCCCCGCCTGGCTCCCCGCCGTCCGCACCCGCGACCGCCCAGCCCTGCTCCGCTGCCCCTGACCGCCCGGACGGCCGAAGGGCGGCCGTTCCCGCCGGCACGGCGGTGTGCCCACCTTCGCAGTCGTTGGTTCTTCCCCGTTTCGTACATCCCTGTTCCGCCATTACTTCCAGTGACTGGTCGTCAGTGTTCTGACGACCAGTCACTCTGGCATTCGGGGCACAGGGGGGGGATGCGCACGAACCGGACGAGGGTGATGAACCAGCCCTTTGCCGCCGTTTGGGTGAATCTATTGCAGGCCTATGCGGTCGGCGGCCGAAACCGACGGGAATTCAGCCAGTTGGCATGCGATCCAGACAAAATCATTCCGCCCCGTCCATCCGCCTTTTCCGGCACTAGGCTTCCTGCGGCATCAGGGCAACTGTCCTGGTGAACCCCGGCCCTGACGGGTCAGGGGATTTGGGGAAGAAGAGGGGGAAAATGGCGAACTCGCCAATGAGGGCAGGGTCGGCACGGCGCTCACGCGCCAGGATCCTGTCCGCCACGGCCATGATGCTGGCCGCGACCGTCATGGGGACGACGGTCGCCCAGGCACTCCCGTCCGACACGGCCCCGGAGCCGCTGCCGGCCAACTACCGCGCGCAGGTGGTCGAAGCCTGGCAGGGCGGCGGCACGGCGGTGAAGGACGCGGCCGCACGGGCACTGGTCGGCTCGGACGCCGACATCACAACGTTCCTGACCAGCACGCTGAGCCGTGCTCAGGCGTCGGACGAGCGCTTCGCCGTCATCAAGATGCTGAGCAACACCGGCAAGGGCGTGCGCGACGCCGCGACGAAGGCGCTGAGCGGGTCGGACGCCGACCTCCACGCGTTCGTCACCAGCGGCTGGCAGAACCCGATGATGGACGATCGCCGGGCGGCGATCGTCACCATCGTCGACGGCGCCGACGTCGCCGTCCGCACGGCCGGGACCAAGGCGCTCAGCGACGGCACCGCCGAGGTCATGGACGCCTTCCTGACCACCGGCCGGTTCAAGGCGCAGGAGGAGGACGACCGGGTCGCCGTCCTGCGGTTGATGGACGTCTACACCGGCCCGGAGTTCACCAAGCAGGCCGGCCGGGCGCTCAGCGGCACGCCCGCCGACATCCGCGAGTTCCTGGAGAACGGCCAGCTCCTCGCCCAGGCCAGGGACCAGGAGACGCTCGACGTCAAGCAGCTCGCCCAGGCGGCGAAGGACGCCACCAAGCGGGCCCTGGAGGAGACGGCCGCCGCCCAGGAGGCGGGCGCCCGGGCCGAGAAGGCCGCCGAGACGGCCAAGC
>NZ_JBHVET010000049.1:0-22704 GCF_042802135.1 Kitasatospora sp. NPDC057512 | reverse complement strand
GGTGGGAGCGGGGCTTCGTCCGTGCGGCCGAACCGCTACGGCTTCGACGCGTCGTCCGCCGCCCGGGCCGCCGCCGGGGCCGCCGCCGGGACGGGTTCGGCGGCCCGGTCGGCGGGGGCGGCGGGTGCGGCCTGTTCGGCGGCCGGGACCGGGGAGGGGGCGATCACCACGCCGGTCGCCCCGGCCGCCACCGCGGCGACCTCCTCCTTGACCTTGATCCCGGCCCCGTCGAAGGCCACCTTCAGCCGCTGGCGCAGCGCCCGGGAGACGGAGGCCGCCTTGCCCGGGGCGGTCCTGGCCTCGACCCGCAGCACCACCGAGTCCGAGGCGACCGACTCCACGCCCAGGATCGACACCGGAGCCCAGATCAGCTCGTCGTAGGGGGCCTCCTTGGCCATCTCCTCGGCCGTCGCCAGGATCAGGTCCTCGACCCGGATCAGGTCCTCCTTGTACCCGACCTGGACGTCCACCGAGGCGGTCGCCCAGCCCTGGCTCATGTTGGCGATCCGCTTCACCTCGCCGTTGCGGATGTACCAGATCTCGCCGTTCCCGCCGCGCAGCTTGGTCACCCGCAGGCCGACCTCCAGCACCGTGCCGGTGGCCACGCCGGTGTCGATCTCGTCGCCGACGCCGTACTGGTCCTCCATGATCATGAAGACCCCGGAGAGGAAGTCGGTGACCAGGTTCCGGGCGCCGAAACCGATCGCCACACCGGCCACACCGGCGCTCGCCAGCAGCGGCGCCAGGTTCACGCCCAGCGCGGAGAGCACCATCAGCGCCGCCGTGCCCAGGATGCTGAAGGAGGCCACGCTGCGCAGCACCGAGCCGATCGCCTCCGAGCGCTGCTGGCGCCGCTCGGTGTTCACCACCCCGGTGTTGGCCAGCAGCCCGCCCAGCCGGCTCTCCTCCTGATGCTCGGAGGTGCGCGCCATCCGCCCTATCAGCTGGGTGATGAGTTTGCGCACCACGGCCCGCAGCACCAGCGCGAGCACGATGATGAAGACGATCCGCAGCCCGGAGGCCACCCAGCCCTGCCAGTGGGTGTCGAACCAGCTGGCGGCCTGCCGGGTGGTGTCCGAGACCTCCTGCGCGCTGGTCGGGATCCGCAGGTCGAGCTCGGGCAGCTGCGCGGTGGGGCTGGGGGCCGGGGTCGGGGTGGCGAGCGTCGAGGACGCGTCGGACGGACCGGTGGCACCGGAGCTGAACACGTGCGGACCTTCCTGGCTGGGGTGCGTGGCGGGCCCGCACCGCCGGCAAGCGGCCCGCGGACCGTGAGCGTCAGCCTAGCCGCCGCCGCACGCCCGTCCGGACACGCCCGGACACGCCGGAACCCCGCACGGGCGTACCCAAGGGCGTACGGAGCGTGTCGAACGCCCCGTCAACGCCCCCGTACGCTCCCCCCGCACCCGGGCTCCGCGGCCGTCCGGGGCAGTCGGGGCGCTGCTCCGGACGGCCGAACCGTGCCCCCGGCGGGCGACTCGCCGGAGTCACCGGGACCCGTCGCACCGCCACCCGGGTGCAACCCGACCTTCCCCCGGGCATACCGGCTATGACAGAGACCACACCCGGAGTTCGCGTCAGGTCCGTTACACAGGAGTGGTGGCGCCGTACAAAGGCGTAAGGCGACACTGGGGGAGATCGCGCACGAGTGGCGCGATCCAACCGCTCGTCCCGGCGCGAGCCACGCGCCGCAGGCGTCCAAGGAGGCATCCGTGCCGCATGTCCTGGTCCTCAACGCGTCCTACGAGCCACTCGGCGTCGTATCGATGCGCCGCGCACTCATCCTGGTCCTCAACCACAAGGCGGTCAGCCTGGAGGACTCGGAAGTCACTCTGCACAGCGCCACCAGCGCCCTTCCGGCGCCGTCCGTCGTCCGTCTGACCCGCTTCGTCCGGGTCCCGTTCTGCGGGCCCGTCCCGCTCACCCGCCGGGCGCTGTTCGCCCGCGACCACGGCCGCTGCGTCTACTGCGGGGCCGCCGCCACCAGCGTCGACCACGTCATCCCGCGCAGCCGCGGTGGCCAGCACCGGTGGGACAACGTGGTGGCGGCCTGCCGCCGCTGCAACCACACCAAGGCCGACCGCCACCTCACCGAACTCGGCTGGCGGATGAAACGACCACCCGCGCCGCCCAGCGGCCTGGCCTGGCGCATCATCGGCACCGGGATCAAGGACCCGCGGTGGCGGCCCTACCTGGAGCCCTACGGCGGCGCGGACCAGCTGCGCGCCCCGCAGTGGGGCGAGTACGAGCACCACGACCGCACCGAGCAGCCGGTCCACCCGGTCCCGCTCGGCCGGGCCCACTCGGGCCACCCCGCCCCCGTCCGCCGCGGTGAGCAGCCCGAACCGCTCTCCGCCTGACCACAGCTCCACAAGGGCCCGCCCGTCACACCGTCGGTACGCGCCTCATGGGCCGCCGAGCCCCCCGCACCGGGGAGCCGGCGGCCCGCCGCGTTTCCGCCCACCCGTGACCGGGCCCGGCTACGGCGTGGGCTACGGCTTGGGCGCGGTCCCGCCCGCCGCCGGCGGCGCCGCGGGCGTGCCGGGGCCGCCGGGCGTCCCGGGCGCGCCTCCGGGCTGGCCGGTCTGGCCGCCGCCCTGGCCGGCCGGGGGCTGCGGTGCGGCCGGCGGGGTCACCGCGTACAGCTCGACGCCCCACAGCGAGTAGCCGTACTTGGTCGCCCGCGCCACGCCCTGCACCCGGAGGTACCGGACGTTGGGCGCGTCGAAGCGCACCGTCTCGTCGCTGCCCTTGCCGTTGTCCACCGTCGCCGCGTCGGTCCAGGTGTTCCCGTCCGCCGAGACCTGGATCTTGTACGAGGCGGCGTACGCGGCCTGCCAGTGCAGCACCGCCGAGCCCAGCCGGGTCGCCTGCGGCAGCTCCAGCCGCACCCAGGCGTCGTCCTTGGCCGGGGAGGACCAGCGGGTCTTCGGGTCGCCGTCGGTGACCGCCGAGGCGGGGAAGTTCGCCGTCTCGTCGCCCGAGGACGTGGCCTTGGCACCGACCGCCAGGTCCGGGCCGCCGGTGGGCGGCACCACGTGCACCTGGAGCACCTGCCGGACGGTGGTGCCGCCGGCCACGAACTGCACCGGCACCCGGTACGTCCCGGACGGCGTCTCCGCGGTGGCGCTGACCAGCAGCGGCACGCCCACCCGGCCGCCGCGCGGCACGCTCACCGGGCCGGCCGGGGCCACGGTCAGGCCCTTGGCGGCGGCCGGCACCTCGGTGCGCAGCTCGCCGGTGGTGCCCTCGGGGCGGCCGGCCTCCACGGTGGCCCGGGTGGTCACGGGCGCGGAGGCGCCGGTGACCACGTCCAGGGCCGGGTCGGAGAGGCTGAGCCGGGCCGCCGGGGCGTCCGCGTACCAGGGGATCACCTGGTTGACCACCGGAGGGTCGCCGCCGGGCTTCCAGGTCAGCCGGAACGCGTCGGCGGGCTGCCCGCCGGCCGACAGCTCGTTGTAGCCGGGCTGCACGGTGCCGATGTCGGCCCAGGTGCCGTCGGCCCGGCGCACCGCGAGGGTGGCGGTGGCGCGCACGGCCGGGTCGGTCAGCACGGTGAGCCGGTCCAGCGGGCGGGCCGCGCCGAGCTCGACGGTGAGCGGCTCGTCCGTCGCGGTCGGTGCCTTGGCGGCCCGGTACGCGGTGTCCGGGTTGCCGTCCAGCACGGCGGCGGCGGAGGAGCCGGGCACCGCGTCGGGGCCGCCGCTGACGCTGGCCGGGGAGTCGTCCGGGGCGGTGACGGTGAACTCGCGCACCGCGACGGCGGTCTTCTGTGCGGCGGTGGCGCGCAGCCGCACCGCCCGGATCACGGTGCCCGGCGGGAGCTGGGCGCTGACCGTCTTCTGGTTCTTCACCACGGCGAGCTGCTTCCAGCCGCCCTCGCCGGTGGAGTACTCCAGCACGCCGTCGCGGATGTAGTCGTCGGCGGCGGTCCGGGCGTCCGGGCCGTTGCCCCAGCCGCCCATCAGCACGGTCACGCCGCTGACCGGGCGGCCCGCGCCGAGGTCCAGGCCGACGGCGTCGCCGGGCTGCGGGGGAGCGGAGCTCCAGTAGAAGGTGTCGGCCACGCCGTCGGTCATCAGCGCGGGCAGGTGGTCCTGGGCGGTGCCCAGGGTGGTGGTCGGGGTGACGGCGCCGCCGCCCACGCCCGACCAGTTGTCGGCGGCGCGCACGGCACGGTCCAGGAACGGGCCGAGCACCCCGGCGCCGACGGTGGCCGGGGCCCGGTCCAGCTGCTCGCGCAGCCGGTTGAGCTCGACCCGGGCCTTCCAGGCCGCCGTGCCGTCGCCGCCGTGCTGCGCCAGCAGCATGTCGAGGGCGGCCTGCCCGGCCAGCCCGTAGTCGCGCAGCGGGCCCAGCCAGGGCGCGGCCTCGCCGGCCAGCTGGGTGGTGGCCGGGGTGCCGGCCAGGGTCTGCTGGGCGGTGGCCATGGTGGCGAAGGCGTCCCGCAGCGGGGCGGCGGCCTCGATCAGCCGGGCGAGGTCGGGGGCGGCGCCGGAGGTCGGCTCGGCGGCCGCCCAGAACCGGTCCAGCAGCGGCGCCAGGTAGCCGGACTCCTGCTTGGACAGCGGCGAGGAGGTGCTGTTCCCGGCCAGCGCGGTGACGGCGGACAGCGCCGTCCCGACGGGTGTCGGGGCGGCGCCGGTCGGCCCGGCCAGCGAGCGCACGGCGGCCTGCCAGGACTCGTCCGGCTTGTACCCGGCCGGGTTCCAGGCGAAGTCGCCGGCCGTGGACACGGCGATCCGGGAGGCCACCGGCTGCTGCATCGCGCCGGTCAGCAGCGCCGCCGAGCGGGTGGCCACCTCCGGGTCGCGCCCGGTGTAGGCGCCGAGGAAGAGCCGGTCCGGGGTGGCGTCGTTGACCGGGTAGTTGTCCATGGTGAGCAGCGGGTGCCCGTACAGCCCGGCGGTGTCCGAGGCCTGGGCGCCGGTGATCTTCTCCGGGATCACCCCGGCCCCGCTCCAGGCCACCTGCACGCCCTCCGGCAGGGCCGCCGCCAGCGCCTTGCGGTACGGGGTGGAGCCCTGCTGGTGGTACTCGGTGGGGACGACGGACAGCGGTGCCAGGCCGGGGTTCCTGGCGATCAGCCGGTCCTGCACCTTCTTCACCAGCTCGGCCTGGGCCTTGGCGGCCGCGGCGGGCCCGGTGCCGTACTCGTCGCGGTCGTCGCCGCAGTGCCACTCGTCGTAGCTGACGTCCAGGAACTGGAGCTGGAAGGCGGTGAAGCCGAGCTTGCGCAGCCCGTCCAGCTTGTTCACCAGCGCGTCCACGTCCTTGCCGGAGCTGAAGCAGAGGGACTGCCCCGGGTCGATCGCGTAGCCGAGCGTGACGTGGTTCTGCCGCGCCCGGAAGCCCAGTTCGCGCAGCTCCTCGGCCTGGGCGGCGGGGTAGGCGGTGCGCCAGCGGGAGAGCCGGTACGGGTCGTCACCGGGGGCGTAGAGGTAGAAGTTCTGCTTGGAGCGGCCCAGGAAGTCGACCTGCTCCAGCCGCTGCTGCGCGGTCCACGGGGTGCCGTAGAAGCCCTCCGTGACCCCGCGCACCGGGGCACCGGTCGGCCAGTCCCGCAGCGTGATCCCGGGCAGGCCGAGCCCGGCCGCACCCGGCGCCTGGCCCTGCCCGGCCGGTACGGCGGCGAGCAGCTGACGCAGGCTCTGCGCGGCGTAGAAGGTGCCGGTGGCGTCCACGCCGGCCAGCACCACGGCGCCGTACGTCCCGCCGCCCTGGGCGGGCAGCTGACCGGCCGACAGCACGTACCCGCCGGCCGGCATCCCCGCTGTCGTCGGCCCGGCGCCGTCCTTGCCGCCCGCCGCGGCGGACAGCTGCCGCAGCACCCGGTCCACCTCGCCGCCGGCGCCCTCGGCGGGCCCGCCGACGTACACCACCAGCGTCCCGGCGGCCGGCGTCCCGCCGTCCGGACGCGGCGTCACCTCGCCCGCCCCGGCGACCTCCAGCACCTCCTGGACGGCCCGCACCGCGCCGACGTCCGCCTTGGGCGCGGTCACCAGCGTCACGGCGGACGGCACCGCGACGGGCTTGCCCGCCACGGTCTGCTGCTGCGGCTTCGGGAACACCTTCGGGTCGGTCACGCTGCCCAACGGCGTCTGCGGCGCGGTGCTCACCACGTCCGAGGCCGTCGAGGCGGCCGAGACCGCCGCGTACGCCGCCGACGGCAGCGAGCCGGCCAGCAGCCCGCCGACCACCGCCGCGGCCGCGACCCCGGCCGCGATCTGCATCGCCCGCCGCCCCGGTCGCCCGGCAGCCCACCCGGACCGTTCCGCGCGTTCCTCGCGCACCGACGCCAACAGCGGCTCGGTGCCCTTGAGATCGGCGATCAGCCGGTCCGCCGTCCGCGGCGCCACCTGACGGCACGTCCGCGCCGTGGCCCGCCGCGCCGCCTCCGCCGCCGGGTGCTGCAGCACCTCCCGCAACGCCGGACTCTGCTCCAGTTGCGACCTGAGCCGCCGCCCGGCCGCTACGGACACTCGGGCTTGCACAGGAGCCTCCTCGCCAGGCCACGACCACATCGTCCGCAACCCCACCAGCTGGCCGATCCGGTGTCAACGCCGCCGACTGCTATGACCGTTTTGCGGTGTTTCATCGCATGTCGAACCGGCCCGGAAACACCCGCGGGCGTATCGCGCCGGGTGATCCCTCCCCGGAGGTCGCCCGGCAACGCGAAGGGCCCGCGCCGCCGGGTGGCGACGCGGGCCCTGGTGGCCGCTCAGGACCGGGGGCTCAGGACCTGGAGGTCAGGAGCGCGGCGGAGCGGGCAGCACGGCCGTCCGCAGGGTCGGGATGCTCCACTGCTGGTTCGGCCCGTAGCCGCAGCCGGCGATCTGGAGCCGGGTGCCGCTGGTGGCAGGCCCGCCCGGCAGCTCGAAGCACTTGCCGGAGGCGGGGTGGAACAGCGCGCCGTTCGCGAGCGGGATCCACTTCTGCGCCGTGGTGCCGTCGCAGGAGTGGTACTCCAGCTGCGTGCCGTCGACCGTGCCGGCGTTCACCGTGGCGATGCAGCCGCCCTTGACCCGGACGGTGCCGTCGTTCCCGAGCGCGAGCTGCTGGGCCTCGCTGCCGTTGCAGTTCACCAGCATGATCGGGTTGCCGTCGTCCTTGCTTCCGTTGATGTCGTCGACGCACATGCCCGCGTCGACACCGGAGCGGACGACGCTGGTGGCACCCGGTGCGGTCGGAGCCACCGCGAACGGGTACACGGCGGTGCTGCTGATGCTTCCGTCGAAGCTCGCGGTCGGCTTGGACTGGTACTTGTACCGGCCCAGGGTGAACGGCCCCGAGGACGCCGGGCTGGTGCCGGCCCGGTGGAACTTGGTGCCGGCCAGGACACCGTCGACGTAGAGGGCCATCGCCCCGGTGTCGGCGTTGTACGAAGCCGTCAGGCGGGTCCAGGCACCGGGCCGGGTCTCGGCGCTGGCGTTCTGGGTGTCGGTGAAGTCGTACGACCAGGTGTCGTCGTCCGTGTACGCCAGGCCGAAGTGCCAGTTCTTGCCCGCGCCGTCGGTGTACAGCAGGAAGTTGCTGGAGTGCCCGGTCTCCTGGCTGGCGACGACGCCCGGGCCCGAACCGGCCTTGGCCCAGGTGGAGATGGTGAAGCTCTTGCGGGTGTCGACCACCGGGCCGCTCATGGTGATGTTCGAGCCGGCACTGGAGGTGAAGGTGCCCACGGTGGTCTTCCGGCCGTCCACGGTGTCCTCGACCCAGCCGACGTTCGTGGCCCACCCGTCGGCACGCTTCTGCTCGTCGCGAACGGTGTTGGTGCCGTCGGGCGCGGCCAGCCAGTTGCCGGCGGGGCGGTTGAGGTTGCCGAGCACGACTGGAGTGCTCTCCACGCCGGTCACCGTCGGGCCGCTGCTGGGGTTGTCCTTGTCCTTCGGGGCGCCGGTACCGGCCCAGACGACGAGCTGGTTGTTGGTGTCCACGGCCCAAAGGTCCGGAACGCCGTCACCGGTGACGTCGCCGCTGGAACCGACCTTCGGGTACAGCCTGGCGTCGATTCCATCGGCAACCTTGCCCGTGGCAGGGTCGGCGAAGGCGGAAGCATCGTAAGTGTCCCCGGGGGCCGGAGCCAGCTGGTAGGCGTGGATGGTGCCGTCGACCTTCGAACGGGCCCACACAGTCGGGATGCTCGTCCCCTTGGTCGGCCCGGGAGTGATCAGGTCGTAGTCGCTCCAGGTCTTGTTCTGAGACAGGAGGATGGTGGGGCCGTCGAGGAGCTTGCTGCTGTTCTGGAGGGCGAGCCACAGTCGACCGTCCTCGACATAGAGCAACGACGAGGAGGGCAGACCGGCGGTGCTGGTTCCGGGGTCGCTCGGAGTATCGCCGGCGGGCGAGCCGAATGCCGCGATCTGGGTCACCGCTGACCAGTCGCTACCGTTCTTGTAGGTGGAACAGGTAATTGACGTGCCGCTGGGCAGAAAGCACATGCCGCTCTTTTTCAGGTCGACTGCCGCCTGACGGTCGAGACGGCCCGTGCCGTCTTCGTTTACGTACAGGTAGAGGTGAGCGGATCCGGGAGCGTGGGCGACCAGGTCGTCGACATTCCGAGCGCTGAATGAGCCTCGATGGGAGATCTGGACGGTACTCCAGTCCTTGTTGCCTGCTGCTCCGGGTGCCGAGGCCTGAACAGTGTTCGGAGCGGAGTACGGGTCAGTGGCGGGACCGACGAGGCGCAATGAGCCGGTGCCGTCCGGCAGCAGAATGTCGGCCTTCCGGTCGCTGTCGATGTCTCCCATGATCGGGTCGCCGGCATTGGGATTGCTCGGCGCGAAGAAGGTGTAGGCGACCGGCTGGGACATGTTGCCGGCGTTGTCCTGGGTCTGCAGGTAGAGGAAGTTCGTACCCCAGTGTGTGGCGTGATGCTTCAGCTGGTAGCTGCCGCCGTCCATCTTGACGATGTTGTCGCTGCGGTCTGTGCACTTCCAGCCGGTGGCTGAGGCCTGGATCGGGTCGGTGGTCCAGCGAGCACAGGCGAGACCGGAGGACTGTCCGCCGGTGGCCGGGGCCGGGTCGGTACCGGTCAGGGTGAAGTAGCCGTCTTCGCCGACGGGCTTGGGGTGCCCGCCGAGTGTGCCCGACTCGGGGAAGTCCATCGAGGTGATGCGAGCGGTCGGCGGGGTGCGGTCGATGCGCAGGTAGCACGTCGGGCTGTTGTCGCTCGTGAGCGTGCCGTCGGTGGTGGTGGCGAACCAGCCGTACTGGTGACCGTCGATCAGTGGGCCGACACTCACGTTCTTGAGGCCTGAACTCGCGGCCCAACCGGTCTCGTAGATCTTCAGGGAGTCGTCGTTGTCGTCCCAGATCCTGAACGCGGTCCAGAGCTGTTCGCCGGTCGGCGACCAGGTGTCCACGCTCAGGTTGATGTCGGTGTTGATGCCGACCCAGCCCGGTGCCTCCTTCGGGTCCGTGGTGCCGCCGGTCTGGCACTTGTCGTGGGAGTCGTTCCAGGCGAAGCCAGGGGTCGGGCTGGTCGCCGGGTCTCCGATGCGAGGCTTGAGGTCGTAGGTCACGACGACATGCGGGTTGTTGGCCCACCGCTGGCGGTAGAGCTTGTTGCGCTCGTCGTCAGGGGCGAACATGAAGGTCCAGTTGTGCCAGCCTCCGGCGGCTGCCTGGGCCATCTGGCTGTAGACGTCGAACTCCTTGCCGCCGCCGCCGGAGATCTGGGTCGTGGCGACCCTGGTGCACTTCCCCGGTTCGGGGCACGGTTGGGCGTTCCAGCGCGTCCACGCGTTGATCGGGTTCTCGTCGTCGTCCGTCCTGGTCGAGTAGAGGCCCATCGGGGTGGAGGTCGAGGGACTGGACGACTGCGCGACGGTGGCGTAGAGCTTGGCGCTGAGGACGGTCGAGCCCCAGAACGCCGGGTTCAGGCCCACCTGGAAGTAGGCGCGCTCCCTGCCTTCCCTCTCGCACTTGTTGGCCGAGTTGATGTAGCCGCAGTATCCGGACGCCGGCTTGTCCTGGCCGAGCTGCGTCCCGTTGTACTCCATCATGTCCGGGTAGGCCTCCTGCACTTGGGCCCAGGCCAGGGTGCCGTTGTCGACACTGGGGTTCCAGCCCGGGTCGATGAACCAGGGGCCGGTGCCCTGCCCGAGGACCGAGGCATCCGGTACCAGGTCGATGCCGCCGTCGCTGACGGTGGTGGCGATCGGCGCGGTCCGGGCGCCGGGCCCGGGAGCCTTGCTGTCGGACCCGGCGGCCTCCGCCGCACCATCCGCAGCGGGCGCCGCGGCGGATTTGGCCGCGGTCTTGGGCTCCGCAGCCGGGGTCGTGGAGGAATCCCACAGCACGGGCGGCGGTGCGGTGAAGCGGGCTTTGCCGGAAGCGTCCTCGGCCGACAGGTTGCCGGTGGCGTCCGCCTTGACGGTCAGGCCGTCGGCGGCGGTGTCGAGGTGGAGCTTCTTGATCTTCGGATCGGCCGCCGCCTGTGCGGTGCGCACGATCAGGACCTGGCGCCAGCCGCCGGCGGGGGTGGCACTCATTTCCAGGTCGACGTCGGGCAGGACGGAGCGGTACAGGGCGCTGCTGCCGGTGAGTTCGGGCTTCGGCAGGGTGAACGGCGCCTTGATCGACAGTTTCTTGCCGTCCGCCGTGGCCATGGTGGCCAGCGGGTTGGTGCCGCCGCCGGAGAAGGTGAGTCCGGAGGGCACGGCAGTGGGTGCGACCGTGCCGTCGGGGTTGGTCCGCAGCGTCGCGTCCACGGCGCGCCAGGTTCCGTCGGGGTTCTTGATCCGCTCCACCACGGGGGAGGAGTCGGTGGTCAGCGTGCCGTCCGGGTTGGCCGTGGTCTGGCTGCCGCCCGTGGTCATGGCGTCGACCACGACGGGCTTCCCGGTGCTCTTCGCCTTCGCCTGGGCGGCTCGTATCGCCTCGGCCTGTGCGGAGCGGGAGTCGGACTGCCCCTTGGCCGGAGGCGTCGGCCAGGAGGCGTCGGCCGAACCGTGGTTGCGGTCGGCGGGAGCCGCCACCGCAGCGCTGGGCACCGCCAGCAGCCCGGCACCCAGGGAGAGGACGGCCGTGCAGGCGAGCGGCAGGAGACCGGCGCGGAATGTCCGGACTCCTGCCGGCCGTCCGGAATGGCCGGGAGATGGAGGATGTGACCTCACCATGTAGACCCCCTCGTGATTGGTGATGTGAGCAGAGATCGGTCGCACGCTGCCTTCACATTTGCTCGACTGTCAAAGAGTTTTGTCGACAAGCTGTCCGAGTTGTCGGGGGTGGTGGCGCATTGCTCTCCGCGTGACATTGATCACACAGAGTGCTTCTCCTTCTTTCCTGCCTTCGGTAGGTCGTATGCCCCTAAGGTGCCGGGGGCCTGGGCCGGTGCGACCGGCCCGATTCAAGGCTTGGCAATCTTTGGGGGGATCAGTTGTCCCGTTCTGTCCGCCTGTTCACCAGACCGCAGTCTGCGGGTGGCCGTGGTGGCGGCGTTGGCCGTCACCATGTCCGTGGTGACGCTCCCTTCGATCGAGGCGGTCGCCCAAGCGGCGGCCCCGCCCGAGGTGTGGGTGCCACCGAACACTCCGGTGCCGGACGCCCGACCGGTCAAGGGCGCCGATGACAAGCCCGTCGGCCACACGCCGGACCCGGGCAAGAAGTGGTCGCCGCCGGCCGACTCCAGCCCGCCGGCCGGTACGGCCACCGCCGTCCTCGGCGCTGCCGGAGCCGGAGCGGCCCTGGCGCCGAGGGCTGCTGACGCGACCTCGGTTCCGGCGCCCGTCCAGGCCGGTTCGCTGCCGGTCTGGATCGCACCGGTGACCGGCGCGAAGCCCGCCGCCCTCGCCGCCCCGGCGGCCAAGGACACCGCCTCCGCCGCTCAGGCCTCGACGCTCCAGGTCGAGTTGGCCGACCGGCCCCGCGCCGACGCGGCGGGTGTGAACGGTGCCCTGGTGGGTGTCACCGACACCGGTGCGGGCGCCGGAGCCGGCCGGATCGAGGTCGGGATCGACATCCAGGCCTGGGCGAAGAACGCCGGCGCCAACTGGGCGTCACGGGCCCGGATCGTCCAACTTCCCGGCTGCGCCCTGACGACTCCGGGAGCCGCCGGCTGCACCACCCGTACCCCGGTGGCGTCGCACCGGGACGACTCGACCGGCCGCCTGGTGGCCGAGGTCGACGTCCCGCAGCCGACCACCTCCGTGGCCGCCAAGTCCTTCGCCTCCGGGGCTTTCGCGAGCTCGGCCGCGGTCTCTCCCACGGTGGCGCTCGCCGTCGAGGCGGACGTCAAGGGCAACAGCGGTGACTTCAGCGCGTCACCGATCACTCCGTCCGCCTCCTGGCAGGCCGGTGCCAACGCGGGTAATTTCACCTACGGCTACACCGCCGAGCTGCCCTCCGCACTGGCCGGTCCGGCCCCCGACGTCTCGTTCGGCTACGACTCCTCCGCGGTGGACGGCAAGACCGCCTCCACCAACGCCCAGCCGTCCTGGGTCGGTGAGGGCTGGGAGTGGCACCCGGGCTCGATCGTCCGCGGCTACAAGGGCTGCAAGGACGCCGGGATCGACAAGTCCGGCGACCAGTGCTGGGGCGGGGACCTGCTCCAGCTCTCGCTCGCGGGGCACGCGGGCCAGCTGGTCAAGGACGACAAGTCCTGCGACTGGCACCTCCAGGGCGAGGACGGCACCAAGGTCGAGCGGCTGACCGGCCAGAACAACGGTGCCTGGAACGGCGAAGCCTGGCGGATCACCACCACCGAGGGCACCCAGTACTACTTCGGCGCCAACCACCTGCCCGGTGGTGACGGCACCGACCAGGCCAGCAACTCGGTCTCCACCGTGCCGGTCTACTGGCCCGGCGGTCAGGACCCGTGCCTGAAGACGGGCTCGCCGGCCACCAACTCCTGGAACCAGATGGGTTGGCAGTGGTCGCTGGACTACGTCGTCGACCCGCACCAGAACCTGATCACCTACCGGTACGACCAGGAGCAGAACTACTACGCCCGGGGCGGCGGCCAGAACAACGGCAACGGCACCCGGACGCAGTACCAGCGGGCGAGCTACCCGACCTGGGTCGCTTACGGCCAGCGCCTGCCCGACCAGATCGCCGCCAAGGGCAAGGCCAACCCGGCCGCCCAGGTGTGGTTCCGCACCGCGGAGCGCTGCCTGTCCACCGAGGACTTCAGCTGCGACCCGTCCCTGCGGAACAAGGACAACGCCAAGCGCTGGCCGGACACGCCGATCGACCAGAACTGCGAGGCGACCGGTGACTGCACCGTCTACTCGCCGACCTTCTGGACCACCAAGCGCCTGACGAAGGTCGACACCGAGGTCTGGGACGGTGCCAAGTACCGTCCGGTCGACTCCTTCGCCCTCAACCAGTCCTTCCAGGAACCGGGTGACGGCACCTCACCGTCGCTCTGGCTGGACTCGATCCAGCGCACCGGTACCAACAACCGCACGCCGCTCACCCTGCCGGCCGTGTACTTCGAGCCGCTGCAGATCGCCAACCGCGTCGCGGGTCAGATCGTCAAGCCGGACGGCACGTCGGCCTCGATCGAGCCGTACAAGCGTCCGCGCATCCAGAAGATCACCACCGAGACCGGTGGCCTGATCAACATCGTGTACCGGCCCGCCGAGTGCTCGCGCGAGGCGGGCGGGAAGATGCCCGCGTCCGAGGACGGCAACACGATGGCCTGCATGCCGGTCAAGTGGTACCTGCCCGGACAGACCGCGCCGGACCCGGTCAACGACTGGTTCAACAAGATCATCGTTCAGTCGGTCACCCAGCAGGACACGGTCGCCGGAAATCAGCCCGCGGTCGTCACCGACTACGAGTACGGCGGCGGCGCGGCCTGGCACCGCAACGACTCCGAGATGGCCGACGCCAAGTCCCGTACCTGGGACCAGTTCCGCGGCTACGCTACGGTCACCACGCGCACCGGCAGCGGAAGTGATGTCAAGTCGCCCCGCACCAAGTCGACCGCCACCTTCCTGCGCGGCATGGACGGTGACGTCCTCGCGGACAAGACGGCCCGCCAGGTGTCCGTGAAGGACGTCCACGGCGGCACCATCAAGGACGAGAACGTCCTGGCCGGATTCGTCCGCGAATCCGCCAGCTACGCCGGTGACAACGGCGAGGTCCTGTCCACCATGGTCTCCGAGCCGTGGATCGGTCCGATCACGGCCACCCGCGCCCAGTCCGGCGGCATGCCGGAGATCACCGCCCGGGCCGTCAACGCCCAGAAGGTGACCACCCGCCAGAAGCTGGCCAGCGGGGCCTGGCGTACCAGCGAGCGCTCCACCACGTATGACTCGACGCCGTTCACCCGCCCGCTGGCGGTCTACGACAACGGCGACGTCGCCCACCCCGAGCAGCTGCTCTGCACCTCCTTCGAGTACGCCACCGGCCCCGGCGACGTGCCGACGCAGCTGGCCTCGCGCACCCTGGTCCTGAAGGGCGCCTGCGGCCAGACGCCGACCAAGGACAACACCGTCGCCGACACCCGGTCCTACTTCGACGGCCAGGCGCTCGGCAAGGTCGGGACCAAGGCCGAGCAGACCTCGACCGAGGTCCTGGAGCGCTACGACGCGGCGGGCAAGCCGGTCTACCGGGCCACCGCCCGGGTGAGCTTCGACGACTACGGTCGGGTCGTCAGCACCGTCGACCCGACCCGTACCGACGCCACCCACCCGACCGGTGCCGAGACCAGGACCGCCTACTCGCCGGCCACCGGTCAGTTGCCGACCCAGATCACCCACACCAATCCGATGGGCTGGCAGACCGTCAGCACCCTGGACGTTGGCCGCGGCTCGGCGCTCAAGATCAAGGACGAGAACGGCCGGATCAGCGAGCAGGAGTTCGACTCCCTCGGCCGCGCCTCGGCCAGCTGGAGCCCCGGCCATGAACGGGCGACCTATCCGGACTTCCCCAATCGAAAGTTCTCCTACTCGGTCAACGGAGCCAAAGCGCCCTCGCAGGTCCTTAGCCAGGCGCTGATGGGGGACCTGGAGACGTACACCTCCAGCTTCACCATCTACGACGGCCTCGGCCGGATCCGCCAGACCCAGGCCAGTACCCCGTCGGGTGCCCCCGGCCGTTTGATCACCGACGCGTTGTTCGACTCGCACGGCTGGCAGATCAAGACGAGTGCCGCCTACTACAACGACCAGGCGCAGCCCAGCGGTCAGCTCTTCCTGCCGAACGGCGGTGTGAACCCGGACGGGAAGATCCCGTCCCAGACCGTCCAGACGTACGACGGCGCGGGCCGGGTGACCGACTCGGTCTTCCAGTCCTATGGCGTCGAGCAGTGGCGCAGCCACACCGACTACCCCGGTGCCGACGAAGTCCGCACCACCCCGCCGACCGGCGGCTACGCCTCCGCGACCGTGTCGGACGCCCGTGGCAACACCGTCGCGCTGCGTCAGTACAAGACCAACACTCCGACCGGTGCGTACGACGAGACCACCTACGGCTACACGCCGCAGGGCAAGGAAGCCTGGCGCAAGGACACAGCCGGCAACCAGTGGACGTATGAGTACGACCTGCTGGGCCGCCCGGTGAAGTCCACCGACCCGGACTCGGGCACCGGCACGACGACGTACGACGACAGCAAGAACCTCGTCACGGTCACCGACTCCCGCGGCAAGAGTGCTACCAGCGTCGCTGACCTGCTTGGCCGTAACGTCGCGGCCTACGAGGGCACGGCGATCGACCCGACGAAACAGGTCGCCGCTTGGACCTACGACACTCTTGTCAACGGCAAGCCGACCACCTCGACCCGCTTCGTGGGCGGGGCAGCCGGAGACGCCTACACGTCGGAGATCACTGGCTACGACATCGGATACCGCGAACTCGGTACCAAGACCACGATCCCGCAGTCCGAGGGCAAACTCGCCGGCGTTTACCAGACCGACAACACGTACGACGAGGCCGGCCGATTGGTCAGCACGATGATGCCGGATGTGGCCGGCATGGGTCGGGAGAAGCTGACTTTCGCCACTGACATCGTCGGTCAGTTCGGAGGACTCAGCAGCAGCATCGGATTCGCCAAGAACGTCTTTGTGGCCGATGTCCGGTACGACGCTTACGGCCGGCCCTACCGCACCACGATGGGTGGTGCGGGTAAGCAGGTGGTGGCCACCATGCTGATCGACGACGCCACCGGCCGGGTGACGCGTTCGATCCTGGACAAGCAGACCGCCGAGACCGCCAACGTCGACTCGGTCGACTACACCTACAACCCGCTGGGCCAGGTCACCTCGGCCCGCGACGCGCAGGACGGCGAGGTCGCCGACCTACAGTGCTTCACCCACGACTACCTCGGGAGGCTAACCCAGGCCTGGACCGACACCGGCACCCAGACCACCAAGCCGCAGCCGAGCGTTCCCGGCGTCGGTGCCTGCACCAACACTGACGGTCCGTCGGTGAGCGGCGGCAAGCCGAGCGTCGGCGGCCCGGCCCCGTACTGGCAGCAGTACGAGTACGACCTCATCGGCAACCGCACGAAGCTGGTCCAGAAGGACGTCACCGGCAACGCCGCCAAGGACGTCACCACCACCCAGACCTTCGGCTCCGGTGTCAACACCCCGTCCTCCGACCCGAAGACGGGCGGCGGCACGGGCGGTCCGCACGCGCTGATGAAGTCCACCCAGACCGGCCCGGCCGGCACCGCGGTGACCTCGTACGCCTATGACGCGGCGGGCAACACCACCTCGATCACCGACACCCCGGGTACCAAGTCACTGACCTGGAACTCCCAGGGCAAGCTCGACCAGATCACCGGCACCGGCCAGAGCGGTGCGACCAGCTACCTGTACGACGTGTCGGGCAACCAGCTGATCCGTCGCGAGGCCGGCAAGACCACGCTCAACCTGGGCGCGGACCAGATCACCCTGGACACCACCAACAACGCCAACGTCGTCACCAACGTCCGCACCTACGGGGCGCCGAACGGCCTCTCCGTCACGCGTACGACGACCAACGGCGCGTCCAAGCTGGCGTACCAGGGCGCGGACCCGCACGGCACCAACGGCGTCCAGTTCGACTCGGCGACACTCGCCCACGTCCGGCGTCCCACGGACCCGTTCGGCAACGAGCGCGGCACCCAGCCGACAGCGGGCGTCTGGGCCGGGGACAAGGGCTTCGTCGGCGGCACCAAGGAGAAGTCCACCGGCTTCACCCTCCTCGGAGCCCGCGAGTACGACCCCAAGACGGGCCGCTTCATCAGCCCCGACCCGATCGTGGACGCCGGCGACCCCCAGCAGTGGAACGCCTACGCGTACGCCAACAACAGCCCTATCAACAAGTCGGACGCCAACGGTCTGAGGCCGACCTGTGACACTCCGGAGGAGTGCAAGAGCCTGGCGGATGTCAGGGACGATGGCCACGGCAAGTCCTTCATCACTCCAGCTGCCTGGTCGCCACCCACGGTGGATAACATCCCACAGCCGACGAAGGATGAGCGAGCCGCGGGCCAAGCTCTCGATGCCGCGCACAAGAACCTCAACGACAGCAAGCGCAAGCGCGACGAACTCGTGCACAAGGTGGTCGACATCGTCGGCGACCTGATCGGTTTCAACGACGCCCGCGACTGCTTCACCAAGGGCGACGTGATGGCCTGCATTGGCACGGCCCTCAATGTGGTGCCCTGGGGCAAGATCGCCAAGGCCGTCAAGGCCGGAATCCAAGCCTTCAAGATCTACAAGGAGATCGAGAAGGTCTACACAGCCATCCGTTCCGGCGAACGCGCGGCCAGGGAAGCCGAAGCCGCGTACGTTGGCGCCACGACGGCCGCGGCGGAAGCCAGAGCAGCAGAAAAAGCTGCAGCCAGGGCGGCAGAAGAGAAAGCGGCAAAGGAATCAGCGCCAGATGCCCCAGGAACCGATTCCAAAATCGCAGCCAAACAAGAGGAATCGGTCGGCGGAAGCTGCCTGAACAGCTTCCCGATCGGAACCCGGGTCCTGATGGGGGACGGCACCCTCAAGCCGATCGAGGAGATCCAAGAGGGCGACGTCGTCATGGCGACCGACCCCCAGACCGGCGAGACCCACCCCGAGCCGGTGACCGCCACCATCACCACCCCCGACGACAAGGACTTCACCGACCTCACCCTCACCGACGACACCAGCCCCCGCGGCCCCCCGGCCGACGACCAGGCGAAGATCACCTCCACCCACCACCACCCCTACTGGAGCGAGACCCGTCAGCAGTGGGTCGACGCCGGCGAACTGACCTCCGGCGAACAGCTCCGCCAGCCCGACGGCACCACCCTCACCATCCAGTCCGTCCGCAACTACCCCTACGCCGTCACCACCCACAACCTCACCGTAAGCCTGCTCCATACGTACTATGTGCTCGCGGGGCAGGCGCCGGTCCTGGTCCACAACTGCGGTAACGGCGAGAAGTCCGTAGAGGTCACGAAGGGGTCGGGTCAGGGGTCGTCGGACCCCGGCAATCTGCCTGACTTTGTGTCACCCGATTCGGGCGGCTATGCGCGTCCGATGGGCACGAAGATGACCGAGGCGCAGGGAACGACTCGGCGTGCCAGTGAGGAGGTGGGCGACGAGGCTAAGACCAGGTCGCAAGCGATGTACAGGGCCCCGAGCAATGTTCAGCAGGTGGCCAATTCGGCACCTCACGGTGGTGGTGATGCCGCATCGGCAATGATCGCTGTTGGTATTACCCTTCACCGTGGGTGGAAGTTGATTAAGGGGTGGTGGATTGCGCGGCGTCAGTAGTACGGCGAGGCTGATCCTTGAGGAATTCGGCCGAAGTGGCACCTTGTCTGACGCGGCCGTGGCCGGCGCGGACTGGGAGGAGCGACCGGAGCGTGTGACGCCAGCATTGGTGCTGGTGTTCGCCGCCAAGATTCTGGTGCAGCTGCGGGAGGAGAGCGGTGAGACGTTCCCCGTCGATGCGCCTGTTGTGACGTCGCAGGGCTTGGGCGCGGGTGACGTGGCAACGATGGTCGCCGCGCTGACCGGTGATCTTCGAGCTGTCGAGGCCGGGAGGCTGAACGGGCTGTTCCCGCTGCGGGGAACCCTCGCCCTCCTCGTGGCGCTGACAGACGAGGAGGGCATCCGAGGAGATGATCTTGACCGTCTGCTCGGGGCCGCAGAGGAAATCGCCGACGACTTCGTGCGGGTCGAGGATCCGTTCAGGCTGGTCGAGCGAGGGACGGAGATCGGACCCTGGGACGTGAGCGAGGCGGGTTGGCAGGGTACCGACCTCATCGACCTCGGCGGTCTGAGGATCCCCCGCGAGTCGGGCCTCAAGATCCAGGTGAACGCAGGAAGGGGGTCATCGGACCTGTTGGAGGCTGTTGTCCTTCGAGGGGCCACGGGGGTGCAGCTCCAAGCCTTCCATGCGACCGAGGAAGGCGCGTGGGCCAGGGTGCGGGAGACCCTCGCGCAGAGGGTGCGTGGCCTTGGAGGTGAGGTCTGCGAGTGGGCCGGACGAGCGGGGATCGAACTCAGGTGTGATGTGCCGGTGCAGCGGGAGACCGGTCTGCAAGGAGTGCAGACGATCCGCATGCTCGGATGGGATGGTCCGGGTTGGCTGCTGAGAGTGACGGTGACTGGTGACGGAGCTGCTCCGGACAGCCGGGACGAGTGGGCCCATTCCTATGCCGAACGCATCGTCGTAGTCCCCTCATTCGAGCCCGCGTTGCCCCTCTCGTTGTCGGCGACCGACTTCGGTGCCGGACGCCTCCGGTCGGACGGTCAGCCCATTCGGTTGCGCATGCCCGGCTGATGTCCCGACGGCCCCGCCTGTGCTCTGACCTATACCTTGGACATGGACGGCGCGTGCAGGGGCCGTCGGCCCGGTTGCGATCTGGATGACCTCATCGTGTACGACGATGAGATCGGTCCGCTGGAAGAGGACTGTCGGGCGGCCTGGCAGGTGCTGGAGGCCAGACCTGACAAATGGAGCACCGGAACTCCGAGCTCCAGACGCTCGGAGCCGTACCGGAGGCCGCCGTGGAGGGCGTCGCGAACTTCGTCCGTCGGCGCGGTATCGCGGTGGAGTTCCACCGGTTCGGTGATCCTCGGGTCCAGTCCTGAGAAGGTTCGGTCGAGTGTCGGGGCCCGGTTCGGCTGTGTCGAATCGGGCCCTCCGCCGTTCCGCCCGCCGGCGTCGTGTCGCGCTGGGTGATCGTGGTGTCACGCGGGTAGGACTGTGGCTGTCCTGAACGGGCGTTGCCGAGACATCGCAGGAGCCGCGAGTGGCCGCTTACCACGACAGTGACGGAGCCGAGCAGGTACCGGCGCAGGATGCCCCGCCGCCGCCCGCCGAACTGGTGGCGCTGGCGCGGGCGTACGGGGTGGACGTCCGGTATCCGGGGCCGGGCGGGCAGGCGGTGGGGGCGCGGACGCTGGTGGCGGTGCTGGGGGCGATGGGGGTGGCGGCCGGGTCGCCGCAGGAGGTGGGGGAGGCGCTGGAGCGTCACCGGGCCGAGCAGCGGGAGCGGTTGCTGCCGCCGTGCGTGGTGGTCCGGCAGGGGCGGCGGACGGCGCTGGACGTGCCGGCGGACGCCCGGTTGCGGGTGGAGCTGGAGGACGGGGGGAGTTGGGAGCTGCCGCGGGGGCACTCGCACTGGGTGCCGGGGGACCTGCCGCTGGGGCGCCATGTGCTCACAGCGGAGTGCGGCGACCGGACCGCGCGGGCCGCGCTGGTGGTCGCCCCCGAGCGGCTGCCGCAACTCCCCGGCCGCAGCTGGGGGTTCCTCGCCCAGCTGTACTCCGTGCTCTCCGAGCGTTCCTGGGGCATGGGCGACCTCGGGGACCTCGTCGAGCTGGCCCGGTGGGCGGGGGCCGGCCTCGGCGCGGGCTTCGTGCAGATCAACCCGCTGCACCAGGCGCTGCCCGGCGCCCCCTCCGACCCGTCCCCGTACCGCCCGTCCTCGCGCCGCTTCGCCGACCCGGTGCACCTGCGGATCGAGGCCGTCCCCGAGTACGCCTACCTGACCGGCGCCGGGCGCGAGCAGGCCGAGGAGCTGACCCGGTGCGCCGCCCGGCTGCGCGACGAGGTGCTGGTCCACGACGCCCTGATCGACCGGGACGCCGTCTGGCAGCTCAAGCGCGAGGCCCTGGAGCTGCTGCACGAGGTGCCGCGCGGCCCGGGGCGGCAGGCCGAGTACGACGCGTACCGGCTCCGCGAGGGCGAGTGGCTGTACCGGCACGCGCTGTGGAACGCCCTGGCGGAGGAGCACGGCACCGACTGGCACCACTGGCCGAAGGGTCTGCGTCACCCGGACGGCCCACAGATCGAGCACGCCGCCAAGGAACTGGAGGAGCGGGCCGAGTTCCACCGCTGGCTGGCCTGGCAGGTCGACCAGCAGCTCGCCCACGCCCAGCGGGCGGCCCGCGAGGCCGGCATGCCGGTCGGCCTGATCCACGACCTGGCCGTCGGCGTCCACCCGGACGGCGCGGACGCCTGGGCGCTGCAGGACGTCCTGGCCGGCGGCATCTCGGTCGGCGCCCCGCCGGACGCCTTCAACGCCCACGGCCAGGACTGGGGCCTGCCGCCCTGGCGCCCGGACGCGCTCGCCGAGGCCGGCTACGCCCCGTACGCGGAGTTGCTGCGGGCCACCGCCCGGCACGCGGGGGCCCTGCGGATCGACCACGTGATGGGCCTGTTCCGGCTCTGGTGGGTGCCGCAGGGGCACCCGCCGACCGAGGGCGCGTACGTGCGCTACGACGCGGAGGCGATGCTCGGCGTGCTGGCGCTGGAGGCGCACCGGGCCGGGACGGCGGTGATCGGGGAGGACCTCGGCACGGTGGAGCCGGGGGTGCGGGAGGAGCTGGCGTCGCGCGGGGTGCTCGGCACGTCCGTCCTCTGGTTCGAGCGGGACTGGCGGGGCGACGGCGCGATCCTCGGCCCGGACCGCTGGCGGCCCGGCTGCCTGGCCACCCTCACCACCCACGACCTGCCCAGCACCGCGGCCCGGCTCTCCGGCGAGCACGTCGAGCTGCGGCACCGGCTGGGCCTGCTGGCCCGGCCGCTGGGGGAGGAGCAGGGGCAGGCGGCGGCGGAGCTGGCGGACTGGCGGGCCGAGCTGGGGCGGCTCGGGCTGCTGGCCGAGGGCGAGCCGCTGACGATGCCGGTGCTGTACCGCTTCCTGCGGGCCACCCCGGCGGAGCTGGTCGGGGTCTGGCTGCCGGACCTGGTCGGGGACCCGCGCCCGCAGAACCTGCCCGGCACCTGGGACCAGTACCCGAACTGGCGCCTGCCGGTCGCGGACGGCTCCGGCGACCCGGTCACCCTCGAACGCCTGGCCACCGCCCCGGCCGCCGGCCTGCTCGCCCGGCTCCTGGCCCCGCGCAGTTCCGCCGGGTCGGCCCCGAGGCACGTCCTCCCGTCCCGCCCGACCGACCCCGACGAGCGCGCCCCCGTAAGCGGCGGGTAAGTTGGAAACGTGGACAAGAGGAACGCTTTGCGAGCCGGCGCGGTCTCCGCAACGGTCACGCTGATGATGCTGCTGTCGTCGCCCGCCATGGCCTTCACCAGGGACGACGGTGATGACCCCGGTGCGGGCCTGAGCGTGGGCCAGACCCTCGGCCTGTACGTGTTTCTCCCGGTGGTCGCCTTCGCGGTGATCGCCGGTCTGGCGGGCCTGCCCTACGGCAAGGGCAAGAAGAAGTAACACCCGCGCAGACGTCCCCAGGAC
Source organism: Kitasatospora sp. NPDC057512 (assembly GCF_042802135.1). Classification (NCBI taxonomy): domain Bacteria; kingdom Bacillati; phylum Actinomycetota; class Actinomycetes; order Kitasatosporales; family Streptomycetaceae; genus Kitasatospora; species Kitasatospora sp. NPDC057512. The sequence goes on along the minus strand of NZ_JBHVET010000049.1, from coordinate 86 downwards.
TTGCACGACCCGCAGGACCGGCACGACCCGCAGGTCCCGTACGACCTGCACGGCCCGCACCACCCGCAGGACCCGCACGACCCCGA
>NZ_JBHVET010000048.1:0-22750 GCF_042802135.1 Kitasatospora sp. NPDC057512 | reverse complement strand
GTCACGGGCTGCGGGGAAGATCAGCCCGTGGCGCGACCGGCCCGGCCGCGCCGCATCGATGCTCCGTTCGATGTCATGGTCGCCATCGAGATCGCCGCGAGGCCGAGCAGGAACATCACGGCGCCCACGATGATGCAGGTCACGATGTTCTTGCCGTGCGCGACGGACCCGGAGACGACCCACGGGGAGATGATCGTCCAGGCACCGAGCGCGGTGGCCGCCCAGGCCCGCGCGTGGGTGCGTTCGTAGGCCGACCCGTAGCCGGCCATCAGAGCCGTGTAGGCCAGCCCGACGATCAGGCAGGTCACGGTCAGGGTGCTGTACGCGGTGAAGCCGACGATCCATGGCGATGCCGCCAGGAAGAGACCGGCCAGGACGGCCAGGGCCTCGATGCCCTGGGCGCGGGGGGTCGAGGTGACCCGCTCGTAGCGTTCGCGCAGTTCGACGATGTCCGGATGGTGCTCCATGCCCGTCGTCGGGATATGGGTTGCCACCGATACCACCTCCTGTGGTCGGAACCGGTAAGGCGCTTGCCCCGTACCCATTCTGGCTCTTATCCAATGATTTGCACCCGATGGTCCGGAATAACCGATAACCATCGGATCACGCCGGTGACCTGCGTCTCAACCGTCCGGGTCGCCATTGCCTATGCAACTCGTTGCATAGCAGGATGCGGGCCATGGCACTGGAGCACGCGATCCTCGTCTCACTGCTGGAGCAGCCCGGCTCCGGCTACGAGCTGGCCCGGCGCTTCGACCGCTCGATCGGGCGCTTCTGGACCGCCACCCACCAGCAGATCTACCGGGTGCTGCGGCGGATGGAGGCGGACGGCTGGGTGGCCGCGCAGGAGGTCAGCCAGGACGGACGCCCGGACAAGAAGGTCTACTCGGCGGCCGAGGCCGGACGGGCCGCACTGGCCGGCTGGCTGCGCGAACCGGTCGAACCGGAGACCGTCCGGCACGAGCTCGCGGTCAAGATCCGGGCCGCCGCCTTCGACGACCCGGCCGCGCTGATCTCCGAGGTCGAACGGCACCGCGAGGGCCATGCCGCCCTGCTCGCCCGCTACCTGCACGGCGAGCAGCGGGACTTCCCCGACGCCACCGCGCTCGACGCCGGGCAGCAGTTGCAGCACGTGGTGCTGCGCGGCGGCATCGAGTACGAGCGGATGACCCTCGCCTGGCTCGACGACGTGCTCGCCACCCTGCGCCGCCTCTCCACCGCCGGCTCACGGCGGACGGCCGACGACTGACGGACGGCAGGCGACGGCCGACAACTGACGGATAACAGATGACAGGCAACAGAGTTTGAAATCTGTCATCTGTCATCTGTCATCCGTCGCCCGAACCCTGCCACCCGCCCCTCCTCACACCCTCGACCCCTGGAGCCCCTCGATGCTCTTCAACCCGCGCAACTACGACCCCGCACAGTTCGACGAGCCGACCCGCCGGCTGCTGCGCGCGACGGTGGACTGGTTCGAGTCCCGCGGCAAGAAGGCACTGATCGACACCTACATCGACCGCAGCTGGTACGCCGACTTCCTGGACTTCGCCGCGAAGGAGGGCCTGTTCGCGGAGTTCCTGACCCCCGCCTCGGCCGACCCCGACAAGCGCTGGGACACCGCCCGCATCGCCGAGCTGAACGAGATCCTCGGCTTCTACGGCCTCGGCTACTGGTACACCTGGCAGGTCACCATCCTGGGCCTCGGCCCGGTCTGGCAGAGCGGGAACGAGGCCGTCCGCGCCCGCGCCGCCAAGCTGCTGGCCGAGGGCCACGTGATGGCCTTCGGCCTCTCCGAGCGCACCCACGGCGCCGACATCTACTCCACCGACATGATCCTCACCCCGGACGGCGAGGGCGGCTTCACCGCGACCGGCTCCAAGTACTACATCGGCAACGGCAACGTGGCCGGCCTGGTCTCGGTGTTCGGCCGCCGCTCGGACGTCGAGGGCCCGGAGGGCTACGTCTTCTTCGCCGCCGACAGCCGCCACGACGCGTACCACCTGGTCAAGAACGTGGTGAACGCGCAGATGTACGTCAGCGAGTTCCGCCTGGAGGACTACCCGGTGCGCGCCGAGGACGTGCTGCACACCGGCCAGGCCGCCTTCGACGCCGCGCTCAACACCGTCAACGTCGGCAAGTTCAACCTCTGCACCGCCTCGATCGGCATCTGCGAGCACGCGATGTACGAGGCCGTCACGCACGCCCACAACCGGGTGCTGTACGGCAAGCGGGTCACCGACTTCCCGCACGTCAAGCGGGAGTTGACCGACGCCTACGTCCGCCTGGTGGCGATGAAGCTGTTCAGCGCGCGGGCCGTGGACTACTTCCGCACCGCCTCCCCCGAGGACCGCCGCTACCTGCTGTTCAACCCGATGACCAAGATGAAGGTCACCACCGAGGGCGAGAAGGTCATCGACCTGATGTGGGACGTCATCGCCGCCAAGGGCTTCGAGGCGGACACCTACTTCGACAAGGCCGCGAAGGACATCCGCGGCCTGCCGAAGCTGGAGGGCACCGTCCACGTCAACCTGGCACTGATCCTCAAGTTCATGGGCAACTACCTGTTCGCCCCGGCCGACTACGCCCCGGTGCCGAGCCGTCTGGACGCCGCCGACGACGCCTTCCTGTTCCGGCAGGGGCCGGCCCGCGGCCTCGGCGCGATCCGCTTCCACGACTGGCGCGCCGCCTACGACCGCCACGCCGCGCTGCCCAACGTCGCCCGCTTCCGCGAGCAGGCCGACGGCTTCTGCGCGCTGCTGCTCGAGAACGCGCCGAGCAAGGAGCAGCAGGCGGACCTGGACTTCCTGCTGGAGATCGGCCAGCTGTTCGCGCTGATCGTCTACGGCCAGCTGGTGCTGGAGCAGGCCGAGTTGACCGGCCTGACCGCCTCCGAGGACGGCGGCGACGTGCTGGACCGGATCTTCGACGCGCTGGTCCGCGACTTCTCCGCGCACGCGACCGAGCTGCATGGCAAGGCCTCGGCCACCGAGGAGCAGGCCGCCTGGGCGCTGACGAACGTGCGCCGGCCGGTCGCCGACCCGGCGCGGGACGCGCGGGTGTGGGAGCGGGTCGAGGCGCTTTCCGGCGCGTACGAGATGCGGCCGTAGGGCGGCGGCAGGACTCCGGGGGTGCCGGTCGGCGGGCCGGCACCCCCGGTTCACTTCTCCGGTTCACCTCTCCGGGGAGGTCCGACCGTCACCGAGGCCCATGTCGCGGGCCCGGGCGACGGCCTCGGCGCGCGTGGCGACGTGCAGCTTCTCGAAGATGTGGGTGATGTGGTTGCGGACGGTCTTCTCCGCGACCACCAGCTCCCGGGCGATCCGCCGGTTGTCCAGCCCGCGCGCGACCAGGCCCAGCACCTCGGCCTCGCGGGCGGTGAGTTCGGGGAAGAGCTGTCCCGCCTCCCGCATCTTCGCGCCTGCCAGCAGGGCGGTGATCCGTCCGGCCACCTCGCCGCCGAACACCGCGCCGCCCGTCGCGACCGTCCGCACCGCGTGCAGCACCTCCTCCCGCCCGGCCCCCTTGACCAGGTAGCCGCGCGCGCCCGCCTGGAGGGCGGCGAGCAGGTTCCCGTCGTCGTCCGACATGGTCAGCATCAGCACCGGCGGCGGCGCCTCCCGGGTGGCGAGCTGTCGGACGGCCTCCAGTCCGGAGCCGTCGGGCAGCGAGAGGTCCATGATCACCACGTCGGGGTGGTGCCGGGCGACCGCCTCCGGAACGTCGGCGACCCGCTCGGCCTCGGCGACCACGAGGACGCCCTCGGCGCTCTCCAGTGCCGCCTTGAGCCCCTCCCGGAACAGGGGGTGGTCGTCGACGATCAGCACACGGACGGGCGGGTCTCCGGCCGGGTCCGCAGGTTCCACCGGCTGTTCTTCATCCACCCGGCCGACACTATCAGCGGCGATCGCGTGACTTTCCGTGACGTGCGCGTGAAGCCCTCCGCGTGTCGGCCCGCCGCCCGCCGCGCTCGACGGCGACGACGGACGGGGCGGACAGATGACAGTCAACAGACGACAGCTAACAGACGACAGCTGACAGATTTTGAATTCTGTCAGCTGTCGTCTGTCAGCTCACCACGGCCTCCTGCGCTCTCACCCCTGCGAATCGGCCTGCCCCGAGCGCATGGGCCTGCTGTCCCATTCCGGCCCCAAGGCGGCGGCGGGAGTGCCGACGCGGCCCAGGACGGCGTTGACCGGTCCGCGGCGGCCTGCCCGGAGGCCGTACCGCTCCCCCGCCCGGACGTAGACCAAGTCGCCGGGGAGCAGCGGCACTTCACCGAGCTCGCCGAGGAAGGAGGCGGCCCCGGAGAGGACCACCAGGAAGGCGTCGGCGGCCCGGTCCGTGTACGGTCCGCAGACACCGGCCGGGTCGAGCCGTACGGTGCCCACCTCCACCTGCCGCCAGCTCGGGGCAGGCGTGGAGCCCGACCGCTGGGCCGGGATGACGGCCCGGGGCGGGGCGGGACGGACGGTGAGCACGGTGGTCGGCGCGCCGCGGACGGCGGTGAGCCGGTAGGAGGTGCCGGGCCGGTGGTGCAGCGCCTCGCCCGGGGAGAGGATCCGGCCGGCCGCGAGCAGCCGACCGGAGAGCACCACGGTCACCGATTCGACGGATTCGTAAGGGAGTTGCTCGACCCGGACGCCCGGCGGCAGCGCCTCGACGGTGAGTCCGGCGCGGACGGCCGGCCGCTGCTCGGGGTCGATCAGCCGCTGGAACGCGGGCGCGGTGCGGGGGACGGCAGCGGGGACGAGTATCACGAGGGGTCTCCTCGGATCGAGGACTGGCAGGACCCGTCGGGGCCGGTCAGGGCCGGTCGCGGCGGGTGGCCCGGCGGCGGGCCGGGGCGGCCCGGGCGCCGGCGGTGTGCCGGGGGACGGCGAGGGTCAGACAGAGCAGTTCCGCGCCGAGCGGTCCGGCTTCGAGGTGCAGCGTGCGACCGCGGTGGGCCAGCAGCAGGTCCCCTACGGAGGCCAAGTGGTCGGTCTCGTCGGAGAGTTGACCGACGACGGCGGCGCCGCGCAGCACGTGCAGGACGGTCTCGGTGTCGGGCCGGCCCGGGAGCACGTGGTGGGCGCCGGGGCTCAGCCGCAGGTGGTCGAAGGTCTCGCAGGCACTGGCGAGCATCGGGCGCCGGGCCAGGGAGCGGATCCGTACCCGCTCGCCGTTCGGGCCGATGACGACCATGGCCGCGCCGGTGTCGGTGGTGACGATCACCTGGGGTCACCTTCTTCGGAGGAGGGCGGGACGGCGAGGACGGCGTGGAAGTACTCCAGCCCGGCCGTCCCGGCGGTCAGCACGGTCCGCGAGCCGAGCGGCAGCACGATCGCGGTGCCCTCGACCAGCGGCAGGCCGGCCTCGGCACGCTCCGGCTGGTCCGGCTGGTTCGGGTGCACGGCGCCCTCGGGCAGTTCGGCGAGTCCGGAGCCGGCGGTGACGTAGAGCGCGTGCTCGACGCCGTCGGCGGCGACCTCGGTGCGCCGGCCCGGGTCGAGTCGCTGCAGGCCGACACCGCGCAGCGGTCCGGCGAGCAGGCGGCCGGGGTCGACGGCGCCTCGGCGGCGCAGGTCGGTGATCACGGTGCCCGACATGACGGGCGCTCCTTCCGGTCGCGGGCGGGCGCTGCGGTCCGCCACTGCGATCCACCGTGCGCCGCCCGCTGTCCCGGCCACACGGGGGTGTCGTCCCGTCCGGCTCCCGGCTCGATCCCAGCCGGGATCCCGGCCCCGTCCCGGCCGGATCGCACCGCGGTCCCGGCCCGGTCCCGCCGTGGTCCCGCCCCGCTCGCACCCTGGTCCCGCCCCGGTCCGACCGCGGCTCCCGATCCCGCCCACCGCCCTCCGCACGCACCTCGGGAACCGCCGTCCGCGACCGCCCCGGGAGCCCCGTCCACGACCGCCCCGAGCCGACCGGAACGACGTACGGTGGAACCGGAGGCCGTGTCATGCACGTCACCGGAACCCACTTCACCCGCTTCGCCGACCGCACCGAGGCCGGCCGTCGGTTGGCCGCCCGCCTCGGCCACCTGGCCGGCCCCGACACCGTGATCGTGGCGCTGCCGAGGGGCGGTGTGCCGGTGGCCGCCGAGGTCGCCGCGGCGCTCGGCGCACCGCTGGACATCTGCGTGATCCGCAAGCTCGGCGTGCCGTACCAGCCCGAGCTGGGCATGGGGGCGATCGGCGAGGACGGCGTCCGGGTGCTGAACGAGCAGGTGATCCGGTTCTCCTCGGTCACGGACGGCCAACTGGCCGAGGTGGAACGGCGCGAGCGCACCGAGCTGGCCCGCCGGGCCCGCCGCTACCGGGGTGACCGGCCGCCCGCCGACCTGCGCGGCCGGACGGTGGTCGTGGTGGACGACGGCATCGCCACCGGGTCCACCGCCCGGGCGGCCTGCCGGATCGTCCGGGAGCGCGGCGCGGCCCGGGTGGTGCTCGCGGTGCCGGTCGCGCCCGCAGACTGGGCCGAGCGCCTCGACGAGGTCGCCGACGAGCTGGTCTGCGTCGACACGCCGTCCCCGTTCTACGCGATCGGCGAGTTCTACGCGGACTTCTCGCAGACCGAGGACGAGGAGGTGCTGCGGCTGCTGGCCGAGGCCGCCGGCGGCGCCCCGCCCGGGGCCTCCGCCGGGGTCGACCGCGAGCTGCCGCTGCCCGTCGCCGGGGTCCGCCTCGCGGGCCGGCTGACCGTCCCGGCCGGCGCGCGCGGGGTCGTCGTCTTCGCGCACGGCAGCGGCAGCGGCCGGCACAGCCCGCGCAACCGGCACGTCGCCGAGTACCTGAACCGCACCGGGCTGGCCACGCTGCTGTTCGACCTGCTCACCGAGGCCGAGGAGCCCGACCGGCGGAACGTGTTCGACGTGGCGCTGCTGGGCGGCCGGCTGACGGCCGTCGCCCGGCGGCTGGGCCCGGCTGAGGGCGGCCCGGACGCCGCCGTGCCCGAGACCCGGGGCCTGCCGCTCGGCCTGTTCGGTGCCAGCACCGGCGCCGCGGCCGCGCTGCACACCGCCGCCGAGCTGGGCCCGGCGGTGCGCGCCGTCGTCTCCCGGGGCGGTCGCCCCGACCTCGCCGCGCCCGACACCCTGGCCCGGGTCCGCGCCCCGACACTGCTCGTCGTCGGGTCCCTCGACCCCACCGTGCTCGACCTCAACCGGCAGGCCCGGAGCCGGCTGCGCTGCGAGACCGGGCTCGCGGTGGTGCCGCACGCGAGCCACCTGTTCGAGGAGCCGGGGACGCTGGACCGGGTCGCCGAGCTGGCGGCGGACTGGTTCCTCCGCCACCTCCCGCGCCCCGTCGGCCCCGGAAGCGCGTGACCGTCCCATTGCGCAGACTTCGTGCATCACCCCCGTTGAGCAGCGCATTTTGCGCAGCTGACAGCGGGAAATTCTGATCAGCTTGTACACATTGAGCAGTCAAAATCCGACCTGTTGCCCAACCACCCCGACAGGAGCAAGCTCTCCGCAACCACACCGCCCACCCGTTCGCGGTGCGGTCGCGATCCAGCGGAAGCCTCGACGGCGAGGCCCGAAGTGGAGGAACGAGCGATGACCCCGCAGTCCCACGCCCTTGAGTTGACCCCCGAGGAGCGCGAGGCCGGTCTTGACGCCGACCAGCTGCGCCGCCTCGTCGGCCTCGTCGAGCACGACGCCGCCGCCGACCCCTTCCCGGTGACGGCCCAGGACGCGGTCGTCTTCGTGGTCGGCAACGCCACCCAGACGGCGCAGTTCTACCAGGTCGTCTTCGGCATGGAGCTGGTCGCCTACTCCGGCCCGGAGACCGGCCGCCGCGACCGCAAGGCGTACGTGCTCCGCTCCGGCTCCTGCCGCTTCGTGATCAAGGGCGGCGTCCAGCCGGACAGCCCGCTGCTGGACCACCACCGCCGCCACGGCGACGGCGTCGTCGACCTCGCCCTGGAGGTCCCGGACGTCGACAAGTGCATCGAGCACGCCCGCGCGACCGGCGCCACCGTGCTGGAGGAGCCGAACGACGTCTCCGACGAGAACGGCACCGTGCGCCGCGCGGCCATCGCCACCTACGGCGAGACCCGCCACACCCTGATCGACCGCTCCCGCTACCACGGCCCGTACCTGCCGGGCTACGTCGTCGCGGAGAGCCGGGTCACCCACCCGGAGGGCTCGCCCAAGCGCCTCTTCCAAGCCCTCGACCACGCCGTCGGCAACGTCGAGCTGGGCCGGATGGACGAATGGGTGGCGTTCTACAACCGCGTCATGGGCTTCGTGAACATGGCCGAGTTCGTCGGCGACGACATCGCCACCGACTACTCCGCGCTGATGTCCAAGGTCGTCGCCAGCGGCAACCACCGGGTGAAGTTCCCGCTCAACGAGCCGGCCATCGCCAAGAAGAAGTCCCAGATCGACGAGTACCTGGAGTTCTACACCGGCCCCGGCTGCCAGCACATGGCGCTCGCCACCAATGACATCCTCACCACCGTGGACGTGCTGCGGGCGCGCGGCGTGGAGTTCCTCTCCACCCCGGACTCCTACTACGACGACCCGGAGCTGCGCGCGCGGATCGGCAAGGTCCGGGTGCCGGTCGAGGAGCTGAAGAAGCGCGGCATCCTGGTCGACCGCGACGAGGACGGCTACCTGCTGCAGATCTTCACCAAGCCGATCGGCGACCGCCCCACCGTCTTCTACGAGTTCATCGAGCGGCACGGTTCGCTCGGTTTCGGCAAGGGCAACTTCAAAGCGCTCTTCGAGTCCATCGAGCGCGAGCAGGACCGACGCGGCAACCTGTGAGCGTCCGAGGGCTCTGACGGGCCCCGACGAGCTCTGTAGAAGCCCGGACGGACTCCGACGGGCTCCGTCCGGGCCCTGCCAGGTTCTGCCAGGCTCTGGCAGAACCTGACAGGCTCTGGCGAACGGATCTCTGCCGAACGGTCGAGGAGGACCACGGAGATGGCGTACTACCGGCAGCTGGGCAGCATCCCGCCCAAGCGGCACACCCAGCACCGCACCCCCGAAGGCGGGCTGTACTACGAGGAGTTGATGGGCGAGGAGGGGTTCTCCTCGGACTCCTCGCTGCTCTACCACCGGGGCATCCCCTCGGCGGTGGTCAACGCGGTGCCCTGGGAGCTGCCGGACCAGTCCACGGTGCCCAACCACCCGCTCCTCCCCCGCCACCTCAAGCTGCACGAGCTGTTCGCGGACCAGGACTGGAAGTCCGCGGACGTCGTCGGCAGCCGCCGGCTCGTCCTCGGCAACGGCGACGTGCGGATCTCGTACGTCGCCGCCGGAGCCCCGAGCGAGCTCTACCGCAACGGGCTCGGCGACGAGTGCGTGTACGTGGAGTCCGGCTCCGGCACGGTCGAGACGGTGTTCGGCTCGATCGAGGTCGGGCAGGGCGACTACGTGATCATCCCGCGCGCCACCACCCACCGCTGGGTGCCGGCCGGGGACGAGCCGCTGCGCGCGTACTGCATCGAGGCGAACAGCCACATCACCCCGGTCAAGCGCTACCTGTCCAAGTACGGGCAGCTGCTGGAGCACGCGCCGTACTGCGAGCGGGACTTCCGCGGACCGGTCGGCCCGCTGGTCGTCGACGCCCCCGGGGACGTCGACGTGCTGGTCAAGCACCGCGGCCCGAACGGGATCGCGGGCACCCGCTACACCGTGCCGCACCACCCGTTCGACGTGGTCGGCTGGGACGGCTGCCTGTACCCGTACGCCTTCAACATCAAGGACTTCGAGCCGATCACCGGCCGGATCCACCAGCCGCCGCCGGCCCACCAGGTCTTCGAGGGCAACGGCTTCGTGATCTGCAACTTCGTTCCGCGCAAGGTGGACTACCACCCGCTGGCGATCCCGGTGCCGTACTACCACGCCAACGTGGACAGCGACGAGGTCATGTTCTACTGCGGCGGCGACTACGCGGCCCGCAAGGGCTCCGGCATCGGCCAGGGCTCGATCTCGCTGCACCCGGGCGGGCACACCCACGGTCCGCAGCCGGGGGCGTACGAGCGCAGCATCGGCGCGGAGTTCTTCGACGAGCTGGCCGTCATGGTGGACACCTTCCGCCCGCTGGAGCTCGGCGAGGGCGGCCGGGCCTCCGAGGACGCCAACTACGCCTGGACCTGGGCCGGTCGGGGGCCCGGGCGATGAACGCACTTCCTTCGGGGGGCGTGATCCCCGAGCTGTTCCGCGGACTGTTCGACGACGCGGCGGTGTTCCCGCCCGGGAACCTGCCGGTCGCCGAGGCGGTGCCCGCGCACCGGGCGCACCGCGCGGCCTGGTACGCCGAGGCGGTCGGGCCCTTCCTCTGCGGAGCCGGCCGACTGGGCGAGCTGGCCGCGGTGGTCTCGGCCGGGTCGGTCCCGGGCAGGTCGGTCTCCGCCGGATCGGGCCCGCCCGCCGCGGTTTCGGCCGGTGCGGTTCCGCCCGCCGCGGTTTCGGCCGGTGCGGCCGAGGGCGGCGCAGCGGGGGCGGAGGACTCAGTGGTGGCGGGCGACCGGCCGCTCAAGGTCGGGCTGGTGCTGCCGGGGGGCAGCACCGAGCTCGCCCCGGCGCTCGCCGCCGCCGCACCGTTCGAGCTGGCCGGCGTCGAGCTGGCCACCCGGGACGCCGCCGAGGCGGTGGCCGCGCTGGACCGGCTGCTGCCGCCGGACGTCCCCGCCGCCGTCGAGCTCCCGCGCGAACTGCTGCGCGGGGACGGGCTGGACGCCGCCCTGGACGTGCTGGTGGACAGCCCGTACCGGGCGAAGTTCCGCACCGGCGGACTGGTCGCGGAGGCCTTCCCGGACGAGGACGAACTGGCTGCCTTCCTCACCGGCTGCGCGCAGCGCGGACTGCCGTACAAGTGCACGGCCGGGCTGCACAACGCCGTCCGGCACACCGATCCGGAGACCGGCTTCGAGCACCACGGCTTCCTGAACGTGCTGCTCGCCGCGCAGGAGACCGACCGGGCCGCCGCGGCGGCGGTGCTGGCGGAACGCGACGGCGAGGTGCTGGCCAAGGCGGCACGTGCGCTAACGGATCGTCAGATCGTGGTGATCCGCAACTCGTTCACCGCGTTCGGCACCTGTAGCATCGCCGAGCCCCTGGGTGACCTGGCCGCGCTCGGCCTGCTGTCGTCGCCCAGTCCACTGCACCAGGAGGACCGTTGAGCACCACCCCCAGCAGCCCCAGCAGCTGGCTCGCCAGCGCCCAGGACTCGCCGTTCGGCGTGCACAACCTGCCGTACGGCGTCTTCACCGCCGCCGACCAGCCCGGGCGGCGCCGGATCGGCGTGCGCGTCGGGGACTTCGTGCTGGACGCCGGGGCGGCCGCCCGCGCGGCCGGCGCGCCGTCGGTGCTGCTGGACGCGGACTCGCTCAACCCGCTGATGGCGGCGGGGCGCCCGGTCTGGAGCCGGGTGCGGGCGGACCTCACCACCTGGCTCACCGACGAGTCCTTCCGCGAGGCCCTGTCGCCGGCGCTGCTGCCGGCCGACGAGGTGGAGCTGCACCTGCCGTTCGAGGTCGCCGACTACGTCGACTTCTACGCCTCGGAGCACCACGCCACCAACCTGGGCCGGATCTTCCGCCCGGGCTCGGAGCCGCTCACCCCCAACTGGAAGCACCTGCCGATCGGTTACCACGGGCGGGCGGGCACGGTCGTGGTCTCCGGCACGCCGGTGGTGCGGCCGTCCGGGCAGCGCAAGGCGCCCGCCGACGCCACGCCGAGCTTCGGGCCGTCGCGCCGGCTCGACATCGAGGCCGAGGTCGGCTTCGTCGTCGGCACGCCGTCGGAGCTGGGCCGGCCGGTCGCGCTGGACGACTTCCGCGAGCACGTGTTCGGCGTCTGCCTGCTCAACGACTGGTCGGCGCGCGACATCCAGGCCTGGGAGTACGTGCCGCTCGGCCCGTTCCTCGGCAAGTCCTTCGCGACCTCGATCTCGCCGTGGATCGTGCCGCTGGACGCCCTGGACCACGCCCGGGTCACGCCGCCGGAGCGCGACGTCGAGCCGCTGGCGTACCTGGACGACCGGGGCGGCGAGCCGTGGGGCCTGGACCTGGCGATGGAGGTCCGGCTGAACGGGCACCAGGTCTCCCGGCCGCCGTTCGCCACCATGTACTGGACGGCGCAGCAGCAGCTGACCCACATGACGGTCAACGGCGCCTCGCTGCGCACCGGCGACCTGTTCGCCTCGGGGACGGTCAGCGGGCCGGAGCGGGACTCCCGGGGCGCGCTGATCGAGCTGACCTGGAACGGCGAGGAGCCGCTGAAGCTCCCGGACGGGACGACCCGGACGTTCCTCGAGGACGGCGACGAGGTGACCATCACCGCCACCGCACCCGGGCCGGACGGCGCGGTGATCGGGTTCGGCGAGGTCTCGGGGCGGGTGCGGGGCTGAGGGCTCACGACCGACGGATGACAGCCGACAGATAACAGATAACAGCTGACAACTAACAGCTGACGGATTTCATCATCTGTCAGCTGCTAGTTGTCACCCCACCGCCGGCGGCTCCGCCTACAGCCGCGAGCCGCCGGTGGCGTCGACCACGCGCCCCGTCATCCACCGAGCGTCGTCCGAGGCGATGAAGGCGACGATGTCCGCGATGTCCTCCGGCACCCCGACCCGGCCCAGCGCGGCGACCGAGGCCGCCCACGCCCGCGCCTCCGGATCACCCAGGAACTCCGCGTTGAGGTCGGTGTCGATGATCCCGGGCGCCACGGAGTTGACGGTGATCCCGCGCGGCCCGAGCTGCTGGGCGAGGTTGAGCGAGAAGGTGTCCAGCGCGCCCTTGGTGGCGCCGTAGGCCATGATCTCCGGCATGGCGAGCCGGGCCAGGCCGCTGGAGACGTTGATGATCCGGCCGCCGTCGCGCAGCCGCTCCAGCCCGTGCTTGACGATGAAGAACGGTGCGCGGACGTTGACCGCGAAGACCTCGTCGAACTCCTCCTCGGTCAGGCCGGCGAGGTCGGAGCTGCGCCCGATCCCGGCGTTGTTCACGATGATGTCGACGCCCCCGGCCGGCGCGTACTCGCCTATCCGCGCGTCGAAGGCCTCCCACAGCGCGACGGCATCGCCGTGTCGCCCGAGCGCGGCGGGCAGCGCGAAGGCCCGCCCGCCGTCCGCCTGGATGCCCGCCACCACCTCCTCCGCCGCCACCGCATCGCGGGCGTAGCCGACGGCGACGGTGGCGCCGTCCCGCCCGAGCCGGCGGGCGATGGCCCGGCCGATTCCCCTGCTGCCGCCCGTGACCAGCGCCGTCTTGCCCTGAAGCCTGTCCGCGCCCATGGCCGAGCCCCCTCCTGTTGCACTCCACGCATTTCTTGAGCGATCGCTCAAGAAATACGCTAGCACACACTTCTTGAGTGAGTGCTCTAAAATTCGGCGCATGACAGAGGCACACGCGGCGACATCGGCATCCCCGGACGGACCCGCCGGCCCGCCGCGCACTCCCCGTCGCGGACGCCCGCCGGCCTTCGACCGCGCCGAGGCCCTGGCCGCGGCCACCCGGCTGTTCTGGCAGCACGGCTACGAGGCCACCTCCGTCACCGACCTCACCACCGCCATGGGCATCCGCCCCGGCAGCCTGTACGCGGCCTTCGGTGACAAGCGGTCGCTGTTCGAGGAGGTAGTCCGCCAGTACGGCCACTCCCCCGCCGGCGAGTTCGCGACCATCGCGCTGACGGAGGAGCCCACCGCCCACCGCGCCTTCGCCCGCATCCTGCGCGAGGCCGCCGCCGTCTACGCCGACCCGTCGCATCCGGCCGGCTGCCTGGTGATCTCCGCCGCCACCAATGTGACCCCGCAGGACGCCGGCATCCAGGACCAGCTGCGCGAGCGACGCAACGGGAACCTGCGCACCTTCGAGGAGCGGCTGCGCCGGGCACAGCAGGACGGCGAACTGCCGCCGGAGGCCGACCCGAAGGGGCTGGCCGGCTACTTCGGCGCGGTACTCCAGGGCATGTCCCAGCAGGCCCGCGACGGCGCCACCGCCGCCGACCTGGCCCGCACCGCCGAACTCGCCCTGCGCGCCTGGCCGTAGCGCCTCCCGCGCACCCGTGTTGCGCCCGTGTTGCGTCCCTGGAGCGCCCGTCGGAAACGTGATCGCCGGGCGAGTGATCACAACGGGCGCCCGCCCCGGTACGGTGGACGGCGGGAATCGGCATCGCCGACGACATCACCGAGGAACGGGAGCGGGCCCGATGAACGCAGAGGTGGCGGAGGTCCAGGCGTTCCTGGACGGCGGCGTCGGACGGCTCGTCCTGAACCGCCCGCGGGCGCTCAACTCGCTGACCCACGGCATGGTCACCGCCCTGCGCGCCACCCTGGACGACTGGGCCGCGGACGACCGGATACGCGCCGTCGTGCTGACCGGCGCGGGCGAGCGCGGCCTGTGCGCGGGCGGCGACATCCGCGCGATGCACGACGACGCCAAGACGGGCGGGGCCGGCACCCGGGCGTTCTTCCGCGACGAGTACCGGCTGAACGCGCTGATCGCCCGCTACCCGAAGCCGTACGTCGCGGTCATGGACGGCATCACCATGGGCGGCGGCGTCGGCGTGTCCGCCCACGGTTCGGTGCGGATCGTCACCGAGCGCTCCACCGTCGCGATGCCCGAGACCCGGATCGGGATCGCCCCGGACGTCGGCGGCAGTCGGCTGCTCGCCCACGCCCCGGGCGAGTTGGGCACCCACCTCGGGCTCAGCGCGGCCTCGATGGGCCCGGGCGACGCCCTGCTGTGCGGGTTCGCGGACCACTTCGTGCCCTCGCGGCGCATCCCGGACCTGCTCGACGCCCTGCCCCGGAGCACCGCCACGGCACCCGACAGCACCACCGCCGTCGCCGCCACCGTCGCCGCGCACGCCGAGCCCGCGCCGCCCGCCGCACTGGCCGCCCAGCGCGCCTGGATCGACGCCTGCTACGCGGCCGACACGGTCGAGGAGATCGTCGACCGGCTGCTGAACTCCGGTGTCCCGGAGGCGAAGGAGGCCGCCGAGGCCGTCCTCGCGAACTCCCCCACCGCCGTGAAGACCACCCTGGCCGCGCTGCGCCGCGCCCGTACGCTCCCCTCGCTGGAGGCCGTGCTCGACCAGGAGTACCGGATCTCCAACGCCGCACTGGAGGGCCACGACATGGTCGAGGGCGTCCGCTCGCAGGTGATCGACAAGGACCGCAACCCCCGCTGGAAGCCCGGCACGCTCGCCGAGGTGACGGAGGCGGACGTCGCCCGCTTCCTCGCCCCGCGCGAGGGCGACGAACTGGGCCTGGCCTGAGCCCCGCCCCACCCCCTCCTCCGCCTCCAACCTCCACCGGCACATCTGGAGCCCGTCATGAACCACCCGGTCCCGCCGCCGAATCCGGCCGGGGGCGCCGACCCGCTGTCCCGGGTGCCGCTGGGCGAGCAGGTGCGCGGGCTGCTGCTGGAGGGCCTGCTGAACGGCCGCTGGCAACCCGGGGACCGGATCGTCGAGCGGCGCCTGGCCGCCGAGCTGAACGTCAGCCAGGCGCCGGTCCGCGAGGCGCTGCGCGCGCTCCAGGCTCTCGGGCTGCTCGACGCCGAACCCAACCGGGGCGTGCGGGTGCGCGAGATCGGCCCGGCCGAGCTGCGCGAGGTCTACCAGGTGCGGGCCGCGCTGGAGCGGCTGGCCGCCGAGTCGGCGGTGGTCCGGCTGGCCGGGGACACCACCGCGCTGGAGCGGCACGCCGAGCGGATGGCGGCGGCCGCGGCGGCGGGTGACGCCCTCGGCCAGGCCCGGCACGGGGTGGCCTTCCACCGCGAGATCGTCGCCGCCTCCGGCAACGGGACGCTGCTGCGGACCTGGGAGGGCCTCGGGGTCGAGGTGTGGACGGTGCTGTCGCTGCACCGGGTCCGGCCGGAGCTGCACGAGAACGCCGCCGACCACCGGCCGCTGATCGAGGCCTTCCGGCGGCAGGACCCGGCGGTCGGCCGGCTGCTGGCCGAGCACGTCCTGGAGTACGCCCGGCACTCCGACTGAGCCGCCCGGGACGGGGTTCCCCTCCCGTATAAAGTTCGCATAGAGATGATCGATCATCGCTCAAACTACCCGCCAGTAGCGGTTGACGGGCCACCCGATCACTCTCTACCGTCCAAATAGTTCCATGGAGAGAAATGCTATTCCGCATCATGGAATAAGCACCTTGAAGCGCACCGGTAAAGGGGAACCACCCGTGTCCCAGCTCGACCAGCTTCCCGACCACGACCCCGAGGAGATCGCGGAGTGGCGCGCGTCCCTCGACGCCGCCCGCGACTTCGGCGGACCGAACCGCGCCGCCCACCTGCTGCGCCGTCTCGTCGAGCACGCCGAGCTGCGGCGGCTCGACGTCCCTCCGCTGCTGGACACCCCGTACGTCAACACCATCCCCACCGCCGCCGAACCGGAGTTCCCCGGCGACGAGGAGATGGAGCGCCGGATCACCGCCTGGAACCGCTGGAACGCCGCCGCCATGGTGACCAGGGGCAACCACCGCGGCGGCCTGGGCGGGCACATGGCCACCTACGCCTCCGCCGCCTGGCTGTACGAGGTCGGCTTCCAGCACTTCTTCCGCGGCAAGGAGGCCGACGGCTCCGGCGACCAGCTGTACGTGCAGGGCCACGCCGCCCCCGGCGTCTACGCCCGCGCGTTCCTGGAGGGCCGGATCCCCGAGGCCCAGCTGGACCGCTTCCGCCAGGAGGCCGGCGGCGACGGCCTGCCCTCCTACCCGCACCCGCGCCGGCTGCCCTGGTTCTGGGAGTTCCCGACCGTCTCGATGGGCCTCGGACCGCTCTCGGCGATCCACCAGGCCCGGTTCAACCGCTACCTGACCGCGCGCGGGATCAAGGACACCTCCGGCTCGCACGTGTGGGCCTTCCTCGGCGACGGCGAGATGGACGAGCCCGAGGCCACCGCCGCGCTCGCGCTGGCCGCCCGGGAGAACCTGGACAACCTCACCTTCGTCGTCAACTGCAACCTGCAGCGCCTGGACGGACCGGTGCGCGGCAACGGCAAGATCGTGCAGGAGCTGGAACGCTGCTTCCGCGCGGCCGGCTGGAACGTGGTCAAGTCGCTGTGGGGCGAGGCCTGGGACGAGCTGCTGGCCCGCGACACCACGGGCGCGCTGGTCCGCCGGCTCGGCAAGGTGCCGGACGGGCAGTTCCAGACCTACGCCGCCTCGGACGCCGGGTACGTCCGCGAGCACCTCTTCCACGGCTCGCCCGAACTGCGGGCGCTCGCCGACACCGTGGACGACCGGCGGCTGATCGAGACCGTCGCCACCTCCCGGGGCGGCCACGAGCCGCGCAAGGTGTACGCGGCCTACCGCGCGGCGCTGGAACACCGGGGCGCGCCCACCGTGGTGCTGGCGCAGACCGTCAAGGGCTGGACGCTCGGCCCCGGCTTCGAGTCCCGCAACGCCAACCACCAGATGAAGAAGCTCTCCGGAGCCGAGTTCCGCGCCATGCGCGACCTGCTCGAACTCCCCATCCCGGACGCCGCGTTGAACGACCCGCTACCCCCGTACGCACACCCCGGACCGGACTCGCCGGAGGCCCGCTACCTGCGCGAGCGCCGCGCCGCACTGGGCGGGCCGGCGCCCGCCCGCCGGGTGCGCTTCACCCCGCTGCCCGCCCCGCCCGCGAAGCCCTTCGAGACGCTGTTCAAGGGCTCCGGCAGCCAGGAGATCGCCACCACCATGGCCTTCGTCCGGCTGGTCAAGGACCTGCTGCGGGACAAGGCGACCGGCCACCGCTGGGTGCCGATCGTCCCGGACGAGGCGCGCACCTTCGGCATGGAGTCGCTCTTCCCGACCGCCGGGATCTACTCCCCGCTCGGGCAGACCTACGACCCGGTCGACCGCGACCAGCTGCTCCACTACAAGGAGTCGGCGACCGGCCAGATCCTCAACGAGGGCATCACCGAAGCCGGTTCGATGGCCTCGCTGACCGCCGCCGCGACCTCGTACGCGACCCACGGCGAACCGGTCGTCCCGTTCTACATCTTCTACTCGATGTTCGGCTGGCAGCGCACCGCCGACCAGATGTGGGCACTGGCCGACCAGTTGGGCCGCGGCTTCCTGATCGGCGCCACCGCCGGCCGAACCACCATGACCGGCGAGGGCCTCCAACACGCCGACGGCCACTCCCAGTTGATCGCCTCCACCAATCCGGCCGCGCTCTCCTACGACCCGGCGTTCGGTTACGAGGTGGCCGTGATCGTCCGCGAGGGCCTGCGCCGGATGTACGGGGGCGGCGAGCAACACCCGCACGGCGAGGACGTGTTCTACTACCTCACCGTCTACAACGAGCCGCTGGCGCAGCCCGCACTCCCGGACGGCGAGGACGTCGTGGACGGCATCCTGAGCGGCCTCTACCGCTACCGCACGGCGGACGCCGCCGCCTCGTCCGCCACCCCGGCCGTCGACCTGCCCGCCGACCCGCCGCGGCTCCAACTGCTCGCCTCCGGCACCGCCGTGCGGTGGGCCCTGACGGCGCAGCGGCTGCTCGGCGAGGAGTGGGGCGTGGCGGCCGACGTCTGGTCCGCGCCGTCCTGGACGGAGCTGCGCCGCGAGGCACTGGACTGCGACGCGGCCAACCTGGCGCAGGCGGCGGCCGGTACCGGCGCGGCGGCCCGCGTCCCGTACGTGACCAGGGCGCTGGCCGGGGCACCCGGGCCGGTGCTGGCGGTCAGCGACTGGATGCGCGCGGTGCCGGACCAGATCCGCCCGTGGGTGGAGCAGGACTGGACCTCGCTGGGCACCGACGGCTTCGGCCTCTCGGACAGCCGGGCGGCGGCGCGGCGGCACTTCGGGGTGGACGCCGAGTCGGTGACGGTCGCGGCGCTGGCCGCACTGGCCCGCCGGGGCGAGGTGAAGGCGGAGACCGTGCGGCAGGCGGCGGAGCGCTACGGCGTCCGCTTCTGACCGGCCCGGCGTCCGTCCGGCCGTCACTTCGTTCCGCCGCTGCCTCCGTCCCGTCGCCCGTGCCACCGCCCGTGCCGCGGCCTCCGTCGCCTGGTGACCGGCGTCTCGCATACCAAGACTGGCGCGAGGCGGGGCGCGTCGTAGATCGTTGGGTGGTCAGGGCGCGCCCACGGGTGCCGAGCAGCGGAAATGGGAGTCGACGGCGATGACCGAGACCTACGAGACGATCCTGGTCGAGCGCAAGGGCCGGGTGGGACTGATCACGCTCAACCGGCCCAAGGCGCTCAACGCGCTGAACACCCAGCTGATGAACGAGGTGGTCGCCGCCGCGACCGCCTTCGACCGGGACCCGGAGATCGGCTGTCTGGTGATCACCGGCTCGGAGAAGGCCTTCGCGGCCGGTGCCGACATCAAGGAGATGCAGGGCAACCGGTTCCCGGACGTCTACCTGGACGACTGGCTGGGCCCGTGGGACCGGCTCGGCGCCCTGCGCAAGCCGGTGATCGCGGCGGTGGCCGGGTTCGCGCTGGGCGGCGGCTGCGAGCTGGCGATGCTGTGCGACGTCCTGCTGGCGGCGGACACCGCGAAGTTCGGGCAGCCGGAGATCAAGCTCGGCGTCATCCCGGGCATCGGCGGCTCGCAGCGGCTGACCCGGGCGGTCGGCAAGGCGAAGGCCATGGAGCTGTGCCTGACCGGTCGGATGATGGGCGCCGAGGAGGCCGAGCGGGCCGGACTGGTCTCCCGGATCGTCCCCGCCGACCAGCTGCTGTCCGAGGCCCTGGCCACCGCCGAGACGATCGCGGCGATGTCCGCCCCGGCCGCGATCATGATGAAGGAGAGCGTCAACCGCGCCTTCGAGACGACCCTCGCCGAGGGCGTCCGCTTCGAGCGCCGGCTCTTCCACGCCGCCTTCGCCACCGCGGACCAGAAGGAGGGCATGGCGGCCTTCGCCGAGAAGCGCCCGCCGGAGTTCCAGAACCGCTGACGGCTGAGGACGGCCGACAACTGACGGCCGACCGATGACAGCTGACGAGTGACGGATGACAGCCGACAGATTTCAGATTTCAGATGTTGAAATCTGAAATCTGTCAGCTGAACTCTGTCCGATGACGGCCGCACTCAGCCCTGCTCCTCCACCGCCACCGTGTTCAGCCGGGCGAGCCCGCTGCGGGTGGCGGCGACCACGATCTGGTCGCCCGGGGCCAGCCGCCGGGTGCGGTCGGGGAAGTTCCACTGCAGCTGCCCGCCGTGGGCGAAGCGCACCGCGATCACCCGGACACCGCCCGGGTCCTCCAGGTCGTGCCGGTTCAGCCCGATCAGCCCGCTGCCGTCCTCCACCGTCAGCTCGGCGATCAGCAGCACGTGCCGGAGCACCGACAGCGTCCCGCGCACCTCGCGCCCCATCAGCGCCGCCGCGAAAGCGGGCGCGGCCAGGTAGGACACCGACCGGGAGGCCGCGTTGTCCAGCGTCTTGTAGAAGTGGCTCGCGAAGTCGTCCTCGAACAGCCGCACCACCACCCGGACCTCGGGATTGCCGTGGCGCGCCTCCAGGGCCGCCTCCAGGTTGGTGGCGTCGTCCCCGCTGACCGCGACCAGCGCCCGGCTGTGCTTCAGCCGGGCCCGGCGCAGCTGCTGCTCGAACGGGCCGTCGCCCATCACCACCGGGATCCCCAACGCCCGTACGGCGGCGATGCCGCGCGCCTGCGGGTCCCGCTCCATGCAGACCACCGGCACGCCCATGGCGTGCAGTTGGGTCGCGACCCGGGTGCCGACGTTGCCGAGGCCGACGACGATCACGTGGTCCCGGGTGCCGGCCCCGGGATTGCGCGGCTGCCCGCGCCGCCCGGAGCCCAGCACCTCGACCGCGATCGCGGTGGCGACCGGCGCGAAGGTGATCCCGCAGATGGTGATCACCACCTGCGCGACCCGCTGCCAGAACCCGCCGGTGCCCGCCCCCGTCCCGGCGGCGACGTCGGAGAGCTGGTCCGGCTGGGCGGCGCCGGCCAGGTCGAGCAGCGCGATGTAGACGGTCCAGCCGAAGTTCCGGTTGAGGTACCAGAGCACGCCGAAGGCCAGCAGCACCGCCGCGAGGGCGGTGAGCAGCACCAGGCGCATCCGGGCGCTGGTGAAGAAGCGCATGGTGTCGAGCAGCCGCCAGCGCAGCCGTCTCATCCAGTCGATCGGTTCCCGGGGCTCGATCCGCAGCACCTGGAGCGCCGCCCGACCGCCCGGCTCCCCCTCCTGGGCGGGGCCGGGCAACGGCACCGGACCGCCCGACGGCACCGGTTCGGCCGAAGACTCCGGCTCGGTCGAAGAGTCCGGCTCGGTCGAAGGCTCCTGCTCGGTCGTAGACTCCCCGTCGGCCGCCAGCGCCGGCTCGGCCGACGACGCCGATCCGGGCCGTGTGCCACCGGGGCGGATCGGCCCCTGGTCGCCGAACTCGGCGGCGAGCCGGACGAATTCGGCCGAGTCGCCCTGCTGCTCGGGCAGCAGCCGGATCCTGCCGAGGTCCTGCCGGTCGATCTGGTCGGCGACCACGCAGATCCGGTCGGAGGTGATGTCGTCGTCGAACGCGATGTGCAGGTAACGCCCTTCGATCTCGACCGAGTTGGGCCGCCCGAGCGCCGCGGAGGCGAAGGCCGGGGCGGCGGTGGCGGAGCCGGAGAGCGCGGCACCGTTCCTGAGCAGCCGTTCGATGTTCTCGCCGAGCCGCTGGTTGAACATCCGGAACACGATGCGGATGTCCGGGTTGTGGTTCTGGGCGCTGAGCGCGGCGTGGATGTTCTCCTGGTCGCTCCCCTCGACCAGGGCGAGGCCGCGCGCGGTACCGATGGACACCGCGCGCAGCGCCTCCTCGGTGACGCTGCTGTACTCCACGACCGCCGCCACGCCGGAGAGTTGCTCGATCTGCGGCGCGTGGTCGCGGGTCCGGTCGGCGACCAGGACGACGACCGGGACCTCGTAGTGCTCGACGAGTTCCAGGACCAGTCGGTGTGCCAGCGCGTTGCCCCCGCAGACGATGTAGTGCTGGCTGATCGGCTCGACCGGAGGGGTCCCCCACCCTTCAGAAGTCATACCGACGGACGGTATCGACGGCAAGTGTCCGGAGGGTGACGTTCCGGCGACCGCGGCGAATCCCCCGAACGGCCGTATCGGACGCGCGGTCCGGCCCTGGCGCGGAG
Organism: Kitasatospora sp. NPDC057512; assembly: GCF_042802135.1. Taxonomy (NCBI): domain Bacteria; kingdom Bacillati; phylum Actinomycetota; class Actinomycetes; order Kitasatosporales; family Streptomycetaceae; genus Kitasatospora; species Kitasatospora sp. NPDC057512. The sequence continues at coordinate 708 of NZ_JBHVET010000048.1, read as the reverse complement.
AGGCTGGGGTTCATTCCCTGCCCGTCAGCCGGCCGGCCCGGCGTCAGCCCCGAGGAGTACGCCACCGTGGCCCCTCCGATCATCACCCCCGACGGCACCCCGGTCCAGGGTCCGCTCGGACTGCTCGCCAAGGCCGCCTGGCAGGTCCTGCTGGTCGCCGGACTCGCCTCGCTCGCTCTCGGGATCGTGGTCTTCGTCTGGCCCCGGGAGACGCTCCTGGTGGTGGGCGTGCTGTTCGGCCTCTACCTGCTGGTGATCGGCATCGTGCAGCTGATCGCCGCGTTCGGCACCCACTCCACCACCGCGCTGCGGGTGCTGGCCTTCATCAGCGGCGCGATCTGCGTGCTGCTGGGGCTGCTCTGCTTCCGCAGTGCGGTGCAGTCGGTGCTGCTGCTCGCGCTCTGGATCGGGATCGGCTGGCTGTTCCGCGGCATCACCCAGCTCGCCGCCGCGATCTCCGACCCGCTGATGCCCGCCCGCGGCTGGCAGGCCTTCGCGGGCGCGGCCAACACCCTGGCCGGCGTGCTGCTGATGGTGTGGCCGGTCAAGTCGATCACCGCGCTGGCCGTACTGGCCGGATGCTGGCTGGTGATCCTGGGCCTGGTCGAGATCGTGACGGCGCTCCAGGTCCGCAGCCGGGCCAAGCAGATCCCGTCCGGGGTCTGACGACAGCCGTCCGGTGCGCCGGGGCCGCGTCCCGTCGGGGCG
>NZ_JBHVET010000047.1:0-22870 GCF_042802135.1 Kitasatospora sp. NPDC057512 | reverse complement strand
GCCGAGAAGTCCGCCGAAGCGGGCACCGCGGAGAAGCAGGAGAAGCCGGAGTAGGCGTCCGGGCGGCCGCTCGGGCGGCCCGGACGGGCCCGGGGGAGGGGCGGGATGACGGACGACGGCGGCAGAGCCGGCGCGGTCGGCGGCACGGTGGCGGCCGGCGGCATGTCCGTCGAGCTCCCGCTGTGGAAGGCGATCTCCTACTTCCGGGTGCTGGCCCTGTGCTACGCGCTGCTGCGGTACTTCAACTCGTACCTGCACTTCCTGCACCCGGTGGCGGGCTGGATCTTCCTCGGCGCGCTGACCCTGTGGACCCTGGCCAGCACCCGGGCCTTCGCCAACCCGCAGCGCTGCACCCGGTTCGTCCTGGGCACCGACCTCGCCCTCGCCGTCACCGGCATCGTGATGAGCGGCATGACCGACTCCCCGGCCCGGATCAGCCACGGCGCGCCCACCCTGCCGACCATCTGGGCGGCCGGCACGGTGCTGGGCTTCGCCGCGAAGGGCGGCTGGCGCCCGGCGGCGGCCTCGGGCTCGGTGATCGGCGTCGCCAACATCCTCGGCCATGGCGGGCCGACCGGCGACAACATCCACAACATCGTGCTGCTGATGGTGGCCGGCTGCGCGATCGGCTACGTGATCGAGCTGGCCCGGGCCAGCGAGGCCACCCTCACCCGGGCGCTCCAGGTCGAGGCGGCCACCCGGGAGCGCGAGCGGCTCTCCCGGGACATCCACGACGGCGTGCTCCAGGTGCTCGCCCTGGTCCAGCGGCGCGGCGCGGAGCTGAGCGGTACGGAGCCGGGCGGCGGGACGGGTTCCGGTACGGGCTCCGGTACGGACTTCGCCGAGCTCGGCCGGCTGGCCGGTGAACAGGAGCGCGCGCTGCGGGCCCTGATGACGGGCGGTCCGCTGCCGGAGCAGCGCGCGCCGCGGTCCGACGCCGCCGAGCCGCCGGACCCGGACGCCCCGCGCGACCTCACCGCGCTGCTGCGCCCGTACGCGGACGAGCGGATCACGCTCTCCGCCCCCGGCACCCCGGTGCCGCTGCCCGGTGCGGCGGCGGGCGAGCTCGCGGCGGCGGTCGGCGCCGCCGTCGACAACGTGCGCAAGCACGCGGGGGAGCGGGCCCGGGCCTGGATCCTGGTCGAGGACGAGCCGGAGGCCGTCACGGTCAGCATCCGCGACGACGGCCCCGGCTTCGCCCCCGGCCGGCTCGGCGAGGCGGAGCAGGCCGGCCGGCTCGGCGTCTCCCAGTCCATCCGCGGCCGGCTGCTGGACCTCGGCGGCACGGCCGAGCTGTACTCGGCGCCCGGGGAGGGCGTCGAGGTCGAACTGCGCGTCCCGAGGAAGGCCACCCCATGACCGACCAGCCGATGACCGACCAGCCGACCGCCGACCGGCCGGTGCGGGTGATGGTGGTGGACGACCACCCGATGTGGCGGGACGCCGTCTCGCGCGACCTCGCCGAGGCCGGACTGGACGTGGTGGCCACCGCGGGCGACGGCGAGGAGGCCGTGCGCCGGGCCCGTGCCTGCACGCCGCAGGTGGTCGTGCTGGACCTCAACCTGCCCAGCCTGTCCGGCGCCGAGGTGTGCCGCCAGGTGGTCGCGCACGACCCGGCGGTCCGGGTGCTGGTGCTGTCGGCCAGCGGCGAGCACCAGGACGTGCTGGAGGCGGTGAAGTCCGGCGCGACCGGCTACCTGGTGAAGTCGGCCGGGCGGGAGGAGCTGCTGGACGCGGTGCGCCGTACAGCCGTCGGCGACGCGGTGTTCACCCCGGGCCTGGCCGGCCTGGTGCTCGGCGAGTTCCGCCGGCTGGCCGCCGAGCCGGCCCCGGCCTCGGCGCCGGCCGCCCCGCAGCTGACCGCCCGGGAGACGGAGGTGCTGCGGCTGGTGGCCAAGGGGCTGTCGTACCGGCAGATCGCCGACCGGCTGGTGCTGTCGCACCGGACGGTGCAGAACCACGTGCAGAACACGCTCGGGAAGCTGCAGCTGCACAACCGGGTGGAGCTGGTCCGGTACGCCATCGAGCAGGGCCTGGACGACGAGATCTGAGCGCCGTCCGGCCCCGCGCCGCGGCGCCGCCCGGTCCGCCGCCCCGTCCAACGGCCCGGCCCGGTTCGACGGCCCGGTTCGACGGCGCCGCCCCGGGTGGGGCACATCCGCCCGGGGCCGCGCCGCCGGCTCAGCGCAGCGCGGCCGTCGCCTCGCGCAGCAGGCCCGCCACGATGCCGACCCCGTCGCGGGTGAGCACCGACTCCGGGTGGAACTGGAGCCCCGCGAAGCCGTGCCCGCGCAGCGCGTGCACGTCGCCGGTGACGGCGTCCCGGGAGACCTCGACGCCCGCGCCGGCGAGCCGCGCCGCGTCGGCCTCCGAGCAGCGCGCGGTGAAGGTGTTGTAGAAGCCGACCGTGCGCTTGGCGCCGAACAGGTCGATGCGCTCCTGCGCACCCTGGTACGGGACGGCCTTGCGGCCCAGCGGGAGCCCGAGTTCGGCGGCCAGCAGCTGGTGGCTCAGGCAGACCGCGAGCAGCGGCGAGGTGCGGGCGCCGGAGCGGACGGCGGCCAGCGCGTCCGCGACGATCGGCCGCAGCAGCACCATCTTGGGGTCGTCGGCGAGCGCCGGGTCGCCCGGGCCGGGGCCGAGCACCAGCGCGCCCCGGTGCGCCGCGACGCGCTCGCGCAGCCCCGGCTCGTCGTAGCGGGCCACCGTCACCCGGTGGCCGAGCGAGCCGAGCAGGTGGGAGAGCATCGAGGTGAAGGTGTCCTCGCCGTCCACGACCAGGGTCGGCTCGGCCTCGGTGATCTCGGCCGGCTGCTGCATCCGCAGCCAGAACGGCGCGAGGTCGGCCCGGCGGGAGTCCAGGGCGGCCTGCACCCGGTGGTCGTCGGCGAGCCGGGGGCCGACCGGGTGGGGCAGTCGGGTGGGCGCGGGCCGGGCGCCGATCGCGGTGAGCACCCCGGCGGCCTTGGCGTGGGTCTCGGCGACCTCGGACTCCGGGACGGAGTGGCGCACCAGGGTGGCGCCGACCCGGACGACCAGTCGGCCGGTGGCCGGGTCGATATCGGCGGTGCGGATGCAGATCGGCGAGTCCAGCAGCTGCCCGCCGCTGGCGGCGCGGCCGATCAGGGCGAGCGCGCCGGAGTAGTAGCCGCGCCCGGTGGGCTCGTAGCGCTTGATCACCCGGGTGGCGTTCTCGACCGGGCTGCCGGTGACGGTCGCCGCGAACATCGTCTCGCGGAGCACGTCCCGGACGTCCAGCGAGGTGCGCCCGCGCAGCTCGTACTCGGTGTGGGCGAGGTGGGCCATCTCCTTGAGCCGGGGCCCGAGCACCTGGCCGCCGAGGTCGCCGACCGTGCACATCATCTTGAGCTCCTCGTCCACGACCATGGTGAGCTCCTCCAACTCCTTGGGGTCGTGCAGGAACTGGAGCAGCGAGTCGAGGTCGGAGCCGCCGGCCGGGTAGCGGTAGGTGCCGGAGATCGGGTTCATCACGACGGTGCCGCCGCTCTGCCGGACGTGCACCTCCGGGGAGGCGCCGACCAACACCCGATCGCCGGTGTGCACCAGGAAGGTCCAGTACGCGCCGCGCTCCTGCTCCAGCAGCCGCCGGAAGAGCGTCAGCGCGAGCTCGGGGGAGAAGTCTTCCAGCGTCGCGTGGAAGTCGCGCCGGATGACGAAGTTGGCGCCCTCGCCGTTCCCGATCTCGTCCCGGATCACCCGGCGGACGATCGCGGCGTACGCGTCGTCGTCCACGTCGAACCCGCCACCGGCAAGTGAGACCGGCAACTTCGGTAGGGCGTAGGTGAATTCGGCCAACGGCAGGGCGTGCTGCTCGGTCACCGAGAGGGCCTGGAGCGGGGTGTCGTCGTCGTGCGCCTCGAAGCCGCGCTCGCGGATCTGGCGGTACGGGACGAGCGCGAGCAGGTCGTGCACCGGGCCGCCGCCGGCCGGTGGGCCGCTGCGTACGGGCAGGTCGGCGAGGTGCTCGTAGCTGTCGACGGTGCCCAGCAGCACCTCGACGGTGTCCGGGCTGAGCCGGGGCGTGCGGCGGTGCAGCAGGGCGAACGCGGGGGCGTCGGGGCCGGTGAGACGGGCGAGCAGGTCGACAGCGGTGGTCACGGGAACGGCTTCCTTCCGGGTGGACTGGTGAGAGGCGGTGCAAGGTCCGCTCCCGGAGGGCCGTCTGCTCAGACGCCGACGGCCGCCCCGAGGGGCGGCCGTCGTGTTCGTCTAGGAACGCGCCAGTTGTGGGCCACCCTGGGGGGAGGCCCACCACCAGGAGTGGCTGTGGGGCGCGTGCATGGTCCGAGACTAGCGGATGCGTCGGGGCGGGTGAGGGGCATCACGTCTTTGTCCGAGATGTGTCTCATTCCTCGGGCAATAGTCACGAGTCACTCCTGCCACCCCGTAGCCTTGGCGGTGTGACCGCTACGACTGAGACATCGAGGGCTGCCCACTCCTGGCAGTCCCTGCCCGCGGCGCAGCAGCCTGAATGGCCGGACCAAGAGGCTCTGCGCAAGACCCTTGCCGAGCTCGCGTCCTATCCGCCGCTCGTCTTCGCCGGCGAGTGCGACCAGCTGCGCGCCCGGCTCGGAGCCGTGGCGCGCGGGGAGGCCTTCCTCCTCCAGGGCGGTGACTGTGCCGAGGCCTTCGACGGCGTTTCGGCGGAGCACATCCGCAACAAGCTGAAGACGCTGCTCCAGATGGCCGCCGTACTGACGTACGCGGCGTCGGTGCCGGTGGTGAAGGTCGGCCGCATCGCCGGCCAGTACTCCAAGCCGCGCTCCAAGTCGACCGAGACCCGCGACGGCGTGACCCTGCCGGTCTACCGGGGCGACTCGGTGAACGGTTTCGAGTTCACCCCCGAGTCCCGCATCCCGAACCCCGAGCGCCTGAAGCGGATGTACAACGCGTCCGCCGCGACGCTCAACCTGGTGCGCGCCTTCACCACCGGTGGCTACGCGGACCTGCGCCAGGTGCACGCCTGGAACCAGGACTTCGTCCGCAACTCGCCGGCCGGCCAGCGCTACGAGCAGCTCGCCCGGGAGATCGACAACGCCCTGGCGTTCATGAGCGCCTGCGGCGTGGTGCCGGAGGAGTTCAAGGCGGTCGAGTTCTTCTCCTCGCACGAGGCGCTGGTCCTGGACTACGAGACCGCGCTGACCCGCGTGGACTCGCGCACCGGCGAGCTGTACGACGTCTCCGGCCACATGGTGTGGATCGGCGAGCGCACCCGGCAGCTGGACCACGCGCACATCGAGTTCGCCTCGAAGATCCGCAACCCGATCGGCGTGAAGCTCGGCCCGACCACCTCGGTCGACGACGCGCTCGCCCTGATCGAGAAGCTGGACCCGGAGCGCGAGCCCGGCCGCCTGACCTTCATCACCCGGATGGGCGCGGGCAAGATCCGTGAGCACCTGCCCACCCTGGTGGAGAAGGTCACCGCCTCCGGCGCCAGGCCGGTGTGGATCTGCGACCCGATGCACGGCAACACCTTCGAGGCCTCCAGCGGGCACAAGACCCGCCGCTTCGACGACGTCCTGGACGAGGTCAAGGGCTTCTTCGAGGTGCACCGCGCGCTCGGCACCCACCCGGGCGGCATCCACGTGGAGCTGACCGGCGACGACGTCACCGAGTGCGTCGGCGGCGGCGACGAGGTCCTGGTGGACGACCTGCACCAGCGCTACGAGACGGCCTGCGACCCGCGCCTCAACCGCAGCCAGTCGCTGGACCTGGCGTTCCTGGTGGCGGAGATGTACCGCGGCCAGTAGGCCCGGTGCCCGTCCGATGTGACGAAGGCCCCTCCGGATTCGGTGTCCCCGAGTCCGGAGGGGCTTTTTCGTACCCGTTTCGCCGGGTAAGGTAAGCCTCAGTGAACTAAGGCTGCCCTTAGTCAAGATCCACTCCGCTTCACCCCCGGGAGAGACCGCGATGTACGTGTGCATGTGCCATGCGGTCACCGAGGACCAGGTGAAGAAGGCGATCGACGGCGGTGCCAACACCCCGCGCCAGATAGCGAAGGGCTGCCGGGCCGGCACCGACTGCGGGTCCTGCGTGCGCCGCATCCAGGCGCTGCTCGGCGAGCACGGCGCCCGCCCCTGCCCGACCGCCCGGCTGGCCGCGAAGCTCGGCCTCGCGGACCCGGAGGACCCGGCGGAGCCGGCCCGGGTGGCCCCGGCGGCCGCCCCGGTGGTCCCGCTGCGGGTGACCCGGGCGAACCGGGCGGCCTGACCGGGCCGGGTGGTCCCAGCGGGCCGGGCGGGCCGCGTCCTCAGGACTCCGGCTGCTCGATCACCGTGGCGAGGTAGAGCGCCTCGCCGAGCTTCTCCAGCAGCTCCAGCTGGGTGTCGAGGTAGTCGATGTGGTGCTCCTCGTCGGCCAGGATGTCCTCGAAGATGTTCGCCGAGGTGACGTCGTTCTTGGCCCGCATCACCACGATCCCGCGCTTGAGCCGGTCGATCGCCTCGACCTCGATCAGGCGGTCCGCCTCGAACATCTCCTTGACCGTCTGGCCGATCCGGACGTGGAACAGCCGCTGGTAGTTGGGCAGCCCCTCCAGGAACAGGATCCGGTCGGTGAGCGTCTCGGCGTGCTTCATCTCGTCGAAGGACTCGTGCCGGGTGTACTTGGCGAGCTTCGTCCAGCCGAAGTTCTCCTGCATCTTGGCGTGCAGGAAGTACTGGTTGATCGCGGTCAGCTCGGCGGTGAGCTGCTCGTTGAGGAACTCGATGACCTCGGGATCGCCCTGCATGGTGATGCCTCCTGCACTCGTGCTGCCGTGTGTCCTGCGCTGAGTCCTGCGTGAAGTCCTGCGGTGGGTCCGATACTGAGTCCTGCGCTGCGCATCCTGGCACCGCTTTGGGAGGAAATTCCAGTAAGTTCACACTCACTAGGACATGTGTCGGAATATCCGATTCATGGCGAAACGTGAGGGTGGGTGGCCGACCACTGGGCCGTACGGGCAGGGGCGCGGATCCGCGCAAAGGGGCGCGCGCCGAGGCTCGTCCGCCGTCTGTCACCATGGATCCATGGGTCAGTCGAAACACGAACCGCTTCCGCCGTCTGACCCGAGGCTCCCCCCGGGACAGCGCGCGCAGCGCGGCTGGCCCGCCCTGCACTACGGGCCGGTGCCCCGCTTCAAGCCGCTGACCTGGGACCTCCAGGTGTTCGGCGCCACCGCCTCGGCGGAGAAGCACAGCTGGGACTTCGAGGCCTTCGACGCCCTGCCGCGCAGCACCGTCGTCGGCGATCTGCACTGCGTGACCAAGTTCTCGGTGCTCGGCAACGAGTGGACGGGCGTGTCGGCCGCCGCCGTGCTCGACCTGGTGCCCCCGGCGCCCGGCGTCACCCACGTCATGGTCTGGGCCGAGTACGGCTACAGCGCCAACCTGCGCCTCGCCGACTTCGCCGACCCGCGCACGCTGCTCGCCACCCACCGCAACGGCGAGGCGCTCACCGCCGAACACGGCTTCCCGGTCCGGCTGGTGGTGCCGCGGCTGTACGCCTGGAAGGGTCCCAAGTGGGTGCGCGCGGTCGAGTACATGCGGGCCGACCGGCGCGGCTTCTGGGAGGAGCGCGGCTACCACAACCTCGCCGACCCCTGGGGCGAGCAGCGCTACTCCTACCAGGAGGAGCCCGGCGACGGGCCGCTGCGCTGACCCCGCCCTAGAACAGCGAGAACTTGACCGTCACCACGCTGCGCTGCGGGCGCCGCTCGCCCGCCGCCGGGCTCTGGCCGGAGGAGGTGACCGCGCCGAACACGTCCCAGCCGCTGGTCTGCATGGTGAAGCCCGCGGCCTGGAGCGCCTTCTGCGCGTCGTCCTTGCTCATCCCGGTGACGTTCGGGACCGGCACCATGCCCTTGCTGACCACCAGCGAGACCGCGCTGTTCTCCTGCAGCAGCTGCCCGGCCGCCGGCGAGCTGCTGATCACCGAGCCCTCGGGCACGGTGTCGTCGTAGGTCCCGGTCACGGTGCCCCTGGTCAGCTGGGCGCCGGTCAGGGCCGCGGCGGCGTCGGCGGCGCTCTTCCCGGTGAGGTCCGGCACCGCGATCCGCTTGGGGCCCTTGGAGAGGGTGACGGTGACGCTGTCGCTCTTGCGGGTGCGCGCGCCCACCCCGGGGTCGGTGGAGATCACCTGCCCGGACGGGACGGACTCGCTGAACACCTCGACGAACCTCCCGTGCAGGCCCTCCTTGTCCAGGACCCGCTGCGCCTCCGCCCGGTCCTTGCCGAGCACGCCCGGCACCGAGCCGTACAGCCCCTCGGAGATCCCGTAGGTGACGCCGCCGATCGCCAGCACCAGCGCGGCCAGCGCGGCCGTCCAGACCAGCGTCCTGCGGGGGAGGCGGCGCAGTGGGCCCGGCCGGTGCGGGCGCCGGTGCACCGGGGTCGGCTCGTCGTACGGGCGCGGCTCGGCGAGCAGCTCGTCCATCAGCTCCGGCGGCACGTCCAGCACGCTGGTGCGCTCCGTCGGCGGGGCCTCGGCAGGCCGCGGCAGCGGCTGGATCACCGAGGTCGGCTCGCTGGTCGGGTAGCGCGGGCTGGGGCGGGTGGAGGCCGGCGGCTCGGCGTCCAGCGCGGCCTGGGTGAGGGAGCGGCGCACCCGCTGGAGCGCGGCGAGCAGCTCGACCGCGTCGTACGGGCGGGCGTCGGCGGACCGGGCGCAGGCGGCGGCCACTATCGCGTCCAGTTCGGGGCCGACGGCGGGGGCGACCAGCGAGGGGGCCGGGACGTCCTCGTGCAGGTGCTTGTACATGACCTGGACGGGGTTGTCGCCGGTGTGCGGGCGGCGGCCGGTGAGCATCTCGTACAGCAGGATGCCGGACGCGTAGACGTCCACCCGCTGGTCGGTGGGGGCGTCCGGGAGGATCTGCTCGGGGGCCAGGTAGGAGACGGTGCCCATGACGGTGCCGCCGGTCGCGGTGGTGGTCGAGGTGGGCGCGCCGTCGGCGGTGCCGAGCACCCGGACCAGGCCGAAGTCGGCGACCTTGACCAGGCCGCCCTCGGTGATCAGCACGTTCTCGGGCTTGACGTCGCGGTGGACCAGGCCGGCCCGGTGGGCGGCGCCGAGCGCGGCGAGCACCGGCTCCAGCACGTCCAGCGCGGCCCGGACGGACAGCGCGCCGCGGTCGCGCAGCAGGTCGCGCAGGGTGCGGCCGGGCACGTACTCCATGGCGAGGAAGACGTGGCCGCCGTCCGCGCCCTGGTCGAAGACGTTGACCACGTTGGGGTGGGTGAGCCTGGCGACCGCCTTGGCCTCGCGGATGAAGCGGGCGGTGAAGCCCTCGTCGCCGGCCAGCGAGGGGTGCATCACCTTGAGTGCGACCACCCGGTCGAGACGGGTGTCGGTGCCCCGGTAGACGGTGGACATCCCGCCGGTCGCGATCCGCTGCTCGACCCGGTACCGGTTGTCGAGCAGGGCGCCGATCAGGGGGTCGTGCAGTGCCATGTCCACTCGGAGAGTCTAGGGCGTGAGGGCGCCCGGTCCCGGCGGACACCGCCTCCGGGACCGGCTTGTGACATGTGCGACGGGTTCAGAACGCCGGGTGCTCGCGGGTGTCCAGGTCGGCCCGGCCGGCCATCGCGGAGGAGGCCTCGGCGTGGAAGCGGCGCGGGATCCGGCCGGCCCGGTGGGCGAGCCGGCCCGCCTCGGCGGCGTGCCGCATCGCCTCGGCCATCAGCACCGGGTCCTGAGCCCTGGTCACCGCGGAGGCGAGCATCACCGCGGCGCAGCCCAGCTCCATCGCCAGCGCCACGTCGGAGGCGGTGCCGGCGCCCGCGTCCAGGATCACCGGGACGCCCGCGCCCTCCACGATCAGCTGGAAGTTGTGCGGGTTGCGGATGCCCAGGCCCGAACCGATCGGCGAGCCCAGCGGCATGATGGCCGCGCAGCCGACGTCCTCCAGCTTGCGGGCCAGCACCGGGTCGTCGTTGGTGTACGGCAGGACGGTGAAGCCGTCGTCGACCAGCGTCTCGGCGGCGTCCAGCAGCTCGATCGGGTCGGGCAGCAGGGTGCGCTCGTCGGCGATCACCTCCAGCTTGACCCAGTCGGTGCCGAGCGCCTCGCGGGCCAGCCGGGCGGTCAGCACGGCCTCGCCGGCGGTGAAGCAGCCGGCCGTGTTGGGCAGCACCCGGATGCCGTTGCGGGTCAGCACGTCCAGCACGGAGCCCTGGGTGCCGGCGTCGACCCGGCGCATCGCGACGGTGGTCAGCTCGGTGCCGGAGGCGAGCAGCGCGCGCTCCAGGACCTCCAGGCTGGGCGCGCCGCCGGTGCCCATGATCAGCCGGGAGGAGAAGGCCGTCCCGGCGATGGTCAGCAGATCGTCGGCCATGGTTCAGCCTCCCTGGACGGCGGTGAGGATCTCGATCCGGTCGCCGGTGCTCAGCGTCGTCCCGGGCCACGAACCGCGCGGCACCACGGCCTCGTTGAGCGCGGCGGCGACACCGGTGTTGGCGGCGCTGACGGAGGCCACCAGCTCGGCGAGGGTGGTCGTGGCGGGCACCCGGCGGGGCTCGCCGTTGACGGTCAGGGCGATCTCCGCCGGGGCGACCGGGTTCGGGGCGGGCTCGTTCACGGCGTGCCCGTTCGGGGCGTTCTCGGTCAGGGCGATCTCGGTCATGCGGAGGCCTTCGCGACGGGGGATTCGGAGGAGAACCGGGTGGGGGTGAACGGCCTTGCGAGCTCCGGGACTTCACCGGTGACCAGGTACTCGGAGACCAGGTCGGCGGTCACCGGGGTGAGCAGCACGCCGTTGCGGTAGTGGCCGGTGGAGGCGACCAGCCCGGGCAGCGGGGTCGGGCCCAGCAGCGGGGCGTTGTCCGGCGAGCCGGGGCGCAGCCCGGCCGAGGTCTCGCGCAGCGGGAGTTCGGTGATCCCCGGGACCAACTCGTGGGCGTCCCGCAGCAGTTCGTACACCCCGCCGGCGGTGACGGTGGTGTCGTAGCCCTGCTCCTCGGTGGTCGCGCCGACCACCAGCTCGCCGTTCTCCCGGGGGACCAGGTACAGGTGCCGGCCGCGGACCACGGCGCGGACGTTGCGGGAGAGGAACGGCCGGTAGGCCTCCGGCACGTGCAGCCGCAGCACCTGCCCCTTCACCGGGCGGATCGCGGGCAGCACCCCCTCGGGCAGACCGGGCAGCCGGTGGCTGTGCGGGCCGGCGGCGAGCACGACCTGGTCGGCGGTCACGGTCTCGTCGGTGCTCAGCCGGGCCCCGGTCGCGCGGCCGTCCTCGACCAGCAGCTCGACGGCCTCGGCGCGGTGCAGCAGGACGTTCGCGCGCCCGCAGGCGGCGACCAGGGCGGTGAGCAGGCGCCGGGGGTCCACCTGGTGGTCGTCCGCGGCGTGCAGGGCGCCGCGGACGGCGGGGGCCAGCATCGGCTCCAGCCTGCGGGCCTCCCGGCCGGTCAGCCAGGTCGAGTCCAGGCCCAGCCGCTGGTGGAAGGCGTACAGCTCGCGCAGTTCCTCGCGGTCGTCGGAGTCCAGCGCGACGGCGATCGTGCCGCAGCGGCGGTAGCCGGTGTCCAGGCCGCCGCTCGCCTCGGAGAGCTCGGCGGCGAAGGCCGCGTACCGCTCGTTCGAGGCCATCCCGAGGCGCAGCAGCGGCTCCTCGCCGTACTGCAGCTCGGTGACCGGGGCGAGCATCCCGGCCGCGACCCCGGCGGCCCCGCCGCCGTGGGCGGGGTCGACCACGATCACGTTCCGCGCCCCGCGCAGTGCGGTGCGCCAGGCGACGGCCAGGCCGATGACGCCCCCGCCGATCACCAGCACGTCGGCATGGGTGCCTGATGGCAAGCGTGACAAGGCTGCTCTTCTCCCTTCGCCGGTATGACCCGGATCAGGTTCGGACGGTCGCAGGCCGTGTCAGCCCGCCTCTCAGCCCGGTCCGCCGGGCTCCCGTGTGGTGCTCCCACCTTAACGCCGGGGGTCGACCCGGCCGAAGGCCCGTACGCGGGGCGGACGGCGGGCGGGGACGGCCGGTGGGGGCGGCGGGTCGGCCCGGCGGCCCGGCGGCCGTGGGCGGGGCGGACGGCCCGGAAGCCGCCGCGTAGCGCTGGGTACAGTGGCGGGCGTGGCAGAGCTGAGCGGAACGGATCGGGTGGTCGTCGTCGGAGCCGGGCTGGCCGGGGCGCAGTGCGCCCTCAAGCTGCGGCAGGGCGGCCGGCAGGGGCCGATCACGCTGGTCGGCGAGGAGCCGCACGCGCCGTACGACCGGCCGCCGCTCTCCAAGGACGTGCTGCTCGGCAAGGCCGACTCCACCGCCCTGGACATCGACTACGGGCAGCTCGGCATCGAGCTGCTCACCGGCCGCCGCGCCACCGGCCTCACCCCCGGCGTGCTGCACACCGACGGCGGCGACCTCCCGTACGGCTCGCTGGTGATCGCCACCGGCGCCGTCCCGCGCGCGCTGCCCGGCGCCGAGCGGGCGCACCTGCTGCACACCCTGGACGACGCCCTGGCGCTGCGCGCGCTGCTGCGCCCCGGGCTGCGGCTGGTGCTGGTCGGCGCGGGCTGGATCGGCGCCGAGGTGTCCACCGCGGCCCGCGCGGCGGGCTGCGAGGTGACCGTGGTCGAGGCCGGCCCGGCGCCGCTGCCCGGCGCGCTGCCCACAGAGCTCGGCTCGGCGATGGCCGCCTGGTACGCCGAGGCAGGGGTCGAGCTGCGCTGCGGGGTCGGCGTGGCCGCCGTCGAGCCCGGCGCGGTGCTGCTGGCGGACGGCTCGCACCTGCCCGCCGACGAGGTGGTGGTCGGCATCGGGGCCCGCCCCGCGACCGGCTGGCTGGCCGGCTCCGGGGTCGAGCTGGACGCGACCGGCGCCGTCCTGGTGGACGGGCGGCTGCGCACCTCGGTGCCCGGCGTCTTCGCGGCCGGCGACTGCGTCAGCTACCCCTCGGCCCGGGCCGGCGTCCGGCTGGCCGTCCAGCACTGGGACCACGCGCTGCGGTCCGGCGAGGCGGTGGCCGCCGCCGTCCTGGGCGCGGACGCGCCGGCCTACGACCCGGTGCCGTACTTCTGGTCCGAGCAGTTCGGGCGGATGGTCCAGTACGCCGGCCGGCACGCCGAGGGCGACGAGCTGGTCCGGCGCGGCGACCCGCAGGGCGCCGACTGGTCGGTGCTCTGGCTGCGCGACGGCGTGCCGAGCGCGCTGCTGACCGTGGACCGGCCGCGCGACCTGGCCCAGGGGCGGCGGCTGATCGAGCGCGGCACCGCGCTGGACCCGGCCCGGGCGGCCGACCCCGCGGTACCGCTGAAGGCGGCCGTCGCGGGGTAGCGCCTGGTGCGCGGTGGGCCGCGGAGGTGGCAGTCTGGTGGCGTGAGTGAGATCGAAAGCAAGATTGAATCCCTGGTCACCGACTGGATGTACCTGCCCGACATCTCGGAGCAGTGGGGGGTCCGGGTCACCGAGGTGCGTGACCTGGTCAAGAACGGCGGCCTGATCGCCGTCCGGCGCGGCCCCAACAAGTCGCTGCAGGTCCCGGCCGCGTTCATCGACGGCCCCGGCCTGGTCAAGCACCTGTCCGGCACCCTGACCGTCCTGCGGGACTGCGGGTACAACGACGTGGAGATCCTGGAGTGGCTCTTCACCGAGGACCCGTCGCTGCCCGGCAGCCCGATCCAGGCGCTGCGGGAGAACCGCGGCACCGAGGTCAAGCGCCGCGCCCAGGCGATGCTGATCTGATGGCGGCGGACACGCCGCGCGCCGGGCTCGCCGACGCCCGGCTGTACCTGTGCACCGACGCCCGCCGGGAGCAGGGCGACCTCGCCGAGTTCCTGGACGCGGCGCTGGCGGGCGGGGTGGACATCGTCCAGCTGCGCGACAAGGGCCTGGAGGCCAAGCAGGAGCTGGAGGCCCTGGAGGTCTTCGCCGACGCCTGCCGTCGGCACGGCAAGCTGCTGGCCGTCAACGACCGCGCCGACGTCGCCCACGCGGCCCGGCCGGACGTGCTGCACCTCGGCCAGGACGACCTGCCGGTGCCGGCCGCCCGGGCGATCCTCGGCGAGGACGTGCTGATCGGCCGCTCCTGCCACGCCGAGTCCGAGGTGGACGCGGCGATCGCCGAGCCCGGGGTGGACTACTTCTGCACCGGCCCGGTCTGGCCGACCCCGACCAAGCCGGGCCGCCCGGCCCCGGGCCTCGGCCTGGTCTCGTACGCGGCGAAGCAGGACACCGACCGGCCGTGGTTCGCGATCGGCGGGATCGACCTCGGCAACCTGGACGAGGTGCTGGCCGCCGGTGCCCGCCGGGTCGTCGTGGTGCGGGCCATCACGGCCGCGGCGGACCCCCGGGCGGCCGCCGCCGAGCTGTCCCGCCGGGTGCGCGCCGCGGTCTGATCCGACCCGGTCCGCGGTTCCGCGGGACCGGCCCGAGGCCGTCGCCGTCCGTCGGTACGTTCAGTACTTGCGGACGGTGGCGGCCTCGGCCAGTGCCAGCAGCACCGCACGGGCCCGCTCGTCGGCGAGCGGCGCCGCCTCCAGCGCGGCCAGCGACTGCCGCATCAGCTCCTCGATCCGGCGCTCCACCAGCTCCGGCGCCCCGCTGCGGGCGACCAGCCCGCGCAGCTCGGCGACCTCCGGGGCCGCCAGGTCCGGTGCGCCCAGCCGCTCGTCCAGGTGCCGGGCGTCGGCGGCCGGCAGGCCCCGCATCGCGTGCGCGACCAGCAGGGTGCGCTTGCCCTCGCGCAGGTCGTCCCCGGCCGGCTTGCCGGTGACGGCCGGGTCCCCGAAGACGCCGAGCAGGTCGTCGCGCAGCTGGAAGGCCTCGCCCAGCGGCAGCCCGAACGCCCCGTACGCCTCGACCAGCTCCGGCCCGGCGCCGGCCAGCAACGCGCCCACCTGGAGCGGCCGCTCGATGGTGTACTTCGCGGACTTGTAGTGCAGGACGGTCTGCGCCCGCTCCAGCGCGCCCTCGTCCGTCGAGTCGCCGGCCACCGGCTCCAGCACGTCCAGGTACTGGCCGAGCATGACCTCGGTGCGCATCAGGTCGAACACCGGCTTGGCGGCCAGCACGGCGGCGGGCTCCAGGCCGGAGCGCAGGAACAGCTCGTCGCACCAGATCAGCAGCAGGTCGCCGAGCAGCACCGCGGCCGAGGTGCCGTACTGCTCGCGGTCGCCGCGCCAGCCGCTGTCGCGGTGCAGCGCCTCGAAGCGGCGGTGGATCGAGGGCAGGCCGCGGCGGGTGTCGCTGCGGTCCATCAGGTCGTCGTGGACGAGGGCGCTGGCCTGGAGCAGCTCCAGGGCGGCGGCCGCGTTGGCGATCGCGTCGCCGGTCGCACCCGCGGCCGGGCCGCCGGCGCCGCGCCAGCCCCAGTAGCAGAAGCCCGGGCGCAGCCGCTTGCCGCCGTCCAGCAGGAAGTCGCGCAGCGCGTCGGCGGCGGGGGCCAGCTGGGGCGAGATCTTGTCGAGCAGCACGGACTGGCCGTCCATGAACGCGGCGAGCGCCGCGTTGACACGGGTGCGGACGTCCTCTACGTCCATGGGGTTGGCCGCACTGCCGGCCGCGTTGCCGGTCGCACTGGTGGCCGCACTGAGGGCCGAACCGGGGTTGGCCGGCCGGGTGCTGGACGAGGTCACGATGGGGCTCCGCTGGTTCTCTGGGGTGCAGCAAGCGTAGCGGTGCGGCTGGGAACGGGTGTGCGAGCGGCTCCGCCGGGGGCGCGGGCGAGGGGCGGCGGAGTCGCTCCGGGGACGAAACGGAACGTCTTCCATCAGTTGTCTCAATAGATGGAATACGGTTGTCCGGCCCCTTCGAACGCCGGATAGCCTGCCAGCATGGCACTCGGAATCGCTTCCACGAGAACGGATCGCGCACTGACGGTGCGCGAACTCCTGGCGGCCGGCAAGCGCTCCTTCTCCTTCGAATTCATGCCGCCCCGCACCGAGGTCGGCGAGCAGAGGCTCTGGGACGCCATCCGCCGGCTCGAACCGCTCGACCCCAACTTCGTCTGTATGACGTACGGCGCCGGCGGCTCCTCGCGCGAGCGCACCGTCAACATGGTCGGCCGGATCGCCACCGAGACCACCCTGACCCCGGTCGCCCACCTCACCGCGGTGGACCACTCGATCGCGGAACTGCGCAACATCATCGGCCAGTACGCCGACCAGGGCGTGCGGAACGTCCTCGCCGTCCGGGGGGACCCGCCCGGCGACCCGATGGGTGAGTGGGTCAAGCACCCCGAGGGCGTCACCTACGCGTACGAGCTGGTGGAGCTGATCAAGGGGATCGGCGACTTCTGCGTCGGCGTCGCGGCCTCCCCGAACATGCACCCGCGCTCGACCGACTGGGACGAGGACATCCGGCACTTCGTGGCGAAGATCCGCTCCGGGGCCGACTACGCGATCACCCAGATGTTCTTCGAGGTGGACGACTACCTGCGGCTGCGCGACCGGGTGGCGGCCGCCGGCTGCGAGACGCCGATCATCCCGGAGATCATGCCGGTCACCAACGCCAGGCAGCTGGAGCGCTTCCCGCAGCTCAGCGGCTCCGCCTTCCCCGTCGACCTGGAGGCCCGCCTGCGGGCGGCCATCGACGACCCGGCGGCGCTGCGGGCCATCGGCATCGAGCACGCCACCGCGATGGCCGAGCGCCTGCTCGCCGAGGGCGCGCCCGGTCTGCACTTCATCACGCTGAACCACTCGACGGCGACGCTGGAGATCTACCAGAACCTGGGGCTGCACCGGCGCTGAGCGGCCACTGGGCCGGCCTGCTCCGGCCGCGGCGACGCCGGGTGTTCACGAGCCCGTCACCGTACCGCCGGTGGCGGGCTCGGTCGTGTGCGGCCGGTGCCCCGGGCGGCGGGAACGCGATGCGGTACCCCGGCCGTTGAACCGGTACAGTCGCCGCACACGCGCGGCGCACACGCGCGGGTACGCGACTGGAGGTAGCGGGGCGGATGGGCATCGGATACCTGCTGCTGTACGTCGCGTTGGCGGTGGTGGCGCTCTGGCTGGTCGCGGAGGTGCTGCTGCAGAACCGGGCACCGCTGCACTGGCGGGTCGTGGCCCTGGCCGGCTTCCTGGGCGTGGCCGCCGGGATGGTCCTCGGCTCGGTCGTGGTGATCGGGGCCGGCGCCGCGCTGTTCGCGGTCGGACAGGCCTTCGTCACCCTCTCGGTCAAGCGCGGCCACCAGACCGGCTGGTCCCTGCGGAAGCCCGACGGCAGCCTGCCCGGCCCGCTCGCCAAGGTGCCGCTGCTCGGCGCCCTCACCGGCGGCGCCGCCGCGGTCGCCCGCAAGCGGGTCGGCGAGGTCAGCCCCGTCGAGGAGAGCCCGGCCCCCGCGCCGGTGTCCTCCCAGGTGCCCTCCCCGGTGCCCGACGAGGTGCCGGAGGTCGAGCAGACCGCCGCCTTCGAGATGCAGGAGCTCGCCCAGGACGGCGTCTACGCCCCCGGGTACTACGAGCAGCAGCAGCCGCAGGTCCAGCAGCAGCCCCAGGACCCGTACGCCCCCGCCTACCAGGCCGGCTACGACCAGCAGCAGTGGCAGACCCAGCAGCAGCCCGCCTACGCCTACGACCAGCAGCAGACCTACGGCGGCTACCCCCAGCAGCAGCCCGACCCGTACGGCGGCTACCCGCAGCAGCCGGGCCAGCAGCAGGACCCGTACGCGGGCTACCAGCAGCAGCCGCAGCACCAGCAGGCCTGGGACCAGACCGCCCAGCAGCAGCCCCAGCAGTGGCAGCCCCAGCCCGACCCGCACACCCAGGGCATCCCGCAGCAGCCGATGTACGACCAGAACCACGGCTACCAGCAGCAGAACACCTGGCACCAGCAGGGCTGACCCGGCCTGACCGGGCCGTTACGCCGGGCCGATCAGGCCGGCGGTGATGCAGGCCGACATGCCGACGCGGGCGAGGCCGCCGCCGGGGTGGGCGTTGCCGCCGATCAGGTAGAGGCCCGGGACGGGGGACTCGTTCGCGGCCTGCAGCCAGGAGCCCGAGGAGCCGGCCAGGGCCGGGCGGGCGACCGAGCCGAAGAGCGCGCCGGTCTCCCGGCGGGTGTCCTCGGGGGTGCGCACGACCCGCCACAGCACCCGCTCGCGCAGGCCCAGGCCAGCCGCGTCCACGTGGTCGAGCAGCCGGTCGGCGTAGCGGTCGGCGAACCCGGGAGCGGTCCAGTCGACGTCCTCCTCCTGGGCCGGGACGGTCGCGGTCAGCACCACGCTCTCGTGGTCGTCGTCGGGCCGCAGCGCCGGGTCGTCCGGGCGCAGCACCTGCACGGTGGGGCGCTCGCAGGGCGGCTCCGAGAGCGTCAGGGCGTTCGCCTCGGCGGCGGGGTCGGCCGCGTGGACGACCGTGCGGTGCGGGGTGCCCTCGGGCCGGGGCCCGCGCAGGGCGAGCAGCACGCTGAAGCGGCCGGGTACCTCGTACGGCTCCCACTCCTCGGGCGGCATCCCCGGCCACTCGGCCAGGCCGTGGCGGTAGAAGGCGTCGGTGTCCATCGCGGAGACCACCAGGTCCGCGTCGATCCGGCCAGCCGCCGTCTCGACCCCGGTCGCCCGGCCGCCCTCGACGACCACCCGGGTGACCGGGGTGTCGAAGCGGAACTCGACCTTGCGCAGTTCGCAGCGGCGGAATACCGCGTCCGCGAGGGCCCGCAGGCCGCCCCGGACGTACCAGACGCCGAAGGACTGCTCCATGTACGGCAGCACGGTGGCCCCGGCGGGGGCCAGGCCGGGCAGGAGGCCGTGCCGCAGCGCGGGCTCGCCCAGCAGGGCCGTCAGGCCGGGGTGGCCGCCGAGCTGCCGCCGGGCCACGTCCCCGAGGGTCCACGGGCGGGGGCGGCGCAGCCGGGCCAGGCCGGTGCGCGGCGGGACGGGGTACGGGTCGTCCTCCAGGGCGGCCCGGTCGGCCGGGGAGAGGTCGGCGAGGAGGGTCGGGCGCGGTTCCTCCAGCAGTGGGCGGCGGGTGGCCTCCCAGACCGTCCGGCCGTGGTTCATCACCGCGCTCCAGCGGGCGCCGGAGCCGGCCCCGAAGGCGGCGTCCAGCGCCTGGCTGACGCCGCCGCGGGAGGCGTTCGGCAGGGTGACGGCGGTCCCGTCGGGGAACAGGTGCCGGCTCTCCGGGTCGACCGGGGCCAGCTCGACCAGCTGCTCCAGGGGCTCCTTGCCGGTCTTCAGCGCGAGGTCGCGGTAGACCGCCGGGAGGGTGAGCAGGCCGGGCCCGGTGTCGAAGGCGAAGCCCTCGCGCTCGTACCGCCCGACCATGCCCCCGTAGGTGCCGCCCGCCTCGCAGACCGTCACCCGGTGGCCGAGGGTCGCCAGCCGGGAGGCCGCCGCGAGCCCGCTCATTCCTGCGCCGATGACGACGATCTTTGCCATGGCACCTGATCCTAGGACGAGTCTCAGGCGCTCCCCGCCGCCGCCCGGGCGGCCCGGCGTTCGCGGCGGCGGGCCCGGAAGGCGCGGATCCTGCTGACCGCCAGCCAGACCAGCAGCAGCCCGGCGGCCAGGACCACGGCGGCGACCGTGGCGGCCAGCCAGGGGTGGAAGATCGCCAGGGTGATCAGACCGGCCACCGAGAGGTCCTCGGCCATGCTGACCACGATGTTGCTGGCCGGCTCGGGGGAGGTGTTGACGGCCATCCGCAGCGAGGCCTTCACCAGGTGGCTGACCAGCGCCGAGGTGCCGCCCATCGCGCCGGCCGCGACCTCGCTGAGCGAGCCGGGGTCGTTGCTCGCGATCAGCACGCCGACGGTGGCGCCGGCGACCGGCCGGATCACCGTGTGCACGACGTCCCAGACGCTGTCCACGTACGGGATCTTGTCGGCCACCGCCTCCAGCGCGAACAGCACGGCGGCCACGATCAGCACGTCGGTGCGCTCCAGCGCCTGCGGCACCGAGTCCGCGTCGGCGAACCTGCCCAGCAGGCCGAGCAGCAGCACCACCGCGTAGGCGTTGATGCCGCTGGCCAGTCCGCTGGTGAAGATCAGCGGCAGGACCGTCATCTCGTCCCCCTCCTCGTCATCGCGTCGCCTGGTCGTCCGGTGGGCCGGTTCCGCCCGGCCCCGCCGTACCGTACCGGCACCCGGGACGCCGTGGACGCACCCGCCGGTTCCGGCGGCCGGCGGAACCGGGACGGGCCGGGGCGGACTGAGTACGGATACTCAGATCCGCGGTTGAGTACGTCAGCGGATGGCCGCCGACCTGCGGAGACGGGAGAGTGGTGGCACCCGGGAGGGCGGCGCGTCGGGCGCCCGGCCCGCCCGGGTGGCGGATCCGTCCGTCCCCCGGCCGTACCGGCCCGGGGAGGCGGCGGACGGACCGCCACGGGGCTGGTCACGGTCCCCGCACCGCCGACACGGGGCGGCGGAGCGGGCCGGGGGGAGACCGGCCGCGAGGGGGGAGCTCGCCACCGCCGACCGTGGGGGAGCGGCGGAGCGACGGCACGGCGGCGGCGCGGAACCGGGGGAGGACCGCGCCCGCCGCCGCTACGCCTTTTCCGGAGCCTCCCGGGGCCCGCCCGGCCCGGCCGGATTGTCAGTGGTGCCGTTCACGATGGAAGGGCACGGACCACCCGGTCCGCGCGCTGCCTCGGAACGGGGGAGACCATGACCGTCAGCCGTCCTGAGCCCGTCACCGCCCGCCTCCACTCCGCCGCCCCGCCGCACCTCCCGGGTCCGTCCGCCGGGCGCCCCGCCGGAGCCGACGTGCACCCCGTGCTGCGCCGGGTCGCCGCGCCGCCGGCCGCCCTCGACCTGCTCGCCGACGCCCACCGCACCCTCACCCGGGCCCGCGCCCTGGAGGACCCGCTGGAGCGCTACGCCACCGCCCACCTGGCCGCGCTGCGCACGGTGGCGGCCGTCCTGGCGGTGCGCGGCCGCCCGGAGAAGAGCCCGCGCCGCCGCAAGGCCATCCGCAGCGCCTGGGAGGTGCTGCCCGAGGTGGCCCCGGAGCTCGCCGAGTGGGCGGTCTACTACGGCGCCGGCGCCCGCCGCCGGGCCGCCGCCGAGGCCGGGATCAGGGGCGCCGCCTCGGCCCGCGACGCCGATGACCTGGTCCGCAACTCCGCCCTCTTCCTGCGCCTGGTCGAGCGCCTGCTGGGCCTGCACGCCGCGCCGCCCCCGCCCCGGCTCCCGCCGGACGGCGCCGTGGGCCCGGCGGGGATCCAGGGGACAGGCTCTAAGGTGGAGGCAACCTGATCGAACTGCACGTGCCAAGGAGCCCCACCTTGTACCCGACGCGTCCCCGCAGTGCCCTGCGTACCGCCGTGGTGTGGGAGGTGGTCCGGGCGGCCCTGGAGAAGCAGTCGGCCGAGCTGGACCAGCCGGTGCTCGACGTGGTCGACACCGGCGGCGGCACCGGGAACTTCGCGGTGCCGGTCGCCAAGCTCGGCCACCGGGTCACCGTGGTCGACCCGAGCCCGGACGCCCTGTTCGCCCTGGAGCGCCGGGCCGCCGAGGCCGGTGTGACGGACCTGGTGCGGGCCGTCCAGGGCGACACCCAGACCCTGCCCGAGCTGGTCGCCCCCGGCAGCGTGGACGCGGTGCTCTGCCACGGCGTGCTGGAGGTCGTGGACGACCCGGCCGAGGCGCTCGGCAGCCTGGCGGGCGCCCTGCGCAAGGGCGGCGTGGTCAGCCTGCTGGCGGCCAACCGCAACGGCGCCGTGCTGGCCCGCGCGCTGGCCGGCCACTTCGACGAGGCCCGCACCGTGCTCTCCGGCGCCGACGGCCGCTGGGGCGAGCAGGACCCGATGCCGCGCCGCTTCACCGGCGAGGAGCTGGGCCGGCTGGCCGAGGCCGCGGGCCTGCGGGTGCAGTCGGTGCACGGCGTACGGGTCTTCTCCGACCTCGTCCCCGGCGTGCTGGTGGACACCGAGCCGGGCGCGCTGGACGCGCTGCTGAAGCTGGAGGAGGCCGCCGCCGCGCAGCCCGCCTTCCACGCCGTGGCGACCCAGCTGCACCTGCTGGCCACCCTGGCCTGAGGCGCCCCTCCCGGCCCGCGCGCCCCTTTGCGAGCGCCTCCGCCGTCGTACGGTTTTTTTGCCCGCCGTACGGCGGTGGTTCGCGCCCCGGAAGCCCGCCGGTTCCCCCTCGGCGACCCCTCCGCGACCCCGCCGTGGCCCGCCCGTGGCCCGGCCCGCCGGCGGCCGGGCGGTGCCGCCCGGCGGCAAACCTCCCCAGGTCCGGGACGATTCCATCCGATCGGGCACTTGTCCGGGGCGTGGCGCGTTGACTCCGATGCGGCCGTCCCCGCTCGAAGTGGCCCGTCCCACGCGGCGCAGACCACCCCGTAACGGGCTCACGGACCGTATGATCTGGGTAAAGCCGGAAAGCATGACAGCCGGACGCGTGGGGCATATGGACGACACGGGCCGGGTCCCCCGCACGGGCGTCCGACCGTGTGCCCCAAGGCTGATTGGACTTGCCTCCCCGACCGGGGTGGGCGGACCGGTCGCATCCGCGACCGACGAGTAGGAGGACTCCGTGCCGCTCTCGGAGCACGAGCAGCGACTGCTCGACCAGATGGAGCGAGCGCTGTATGCCGAAGATCCCAAATTCGCGTCTGCGCTTGAGGGAACCGGGCTGCGCACCTACACCCGTCGGCGGGTCTACCTGGCCGTCGCCGGCTTCGTGGTGGGCATCGGCCTGCTGATGGGCGGCATGGTCGTGCCGGATCAGATCTGGGTCAGCGTCGTGGGCTTCCTGGTGATGCTCGGGTGCGCGGTGTTCGCCGTGACCGGCTGGCGCCGCGGTCCCGCGGGCCAGGGCGCCGGAGCCCGTCCGGCCGCCGCCCCGCGCCGCAAGGCCGGGATGATGGACCGGGTGGAGCAGCGCTGGCAGCGCCGCCGGGACGAGCAGACCGGCGGGTTCTGAGCCGCTCGGCCGATACGTACGAAGCCGATACGTACGAAGCCGGGGCGGGCAGTCGATCGACTG
>NZ_JBHVET010000046.1:0-23095 GCF_042802135.1 Kitasatospora sp. NPDC057512 | reverse complement strand
CGCCGGCGGCCCCGCCTGCGTACGGGCCGTGGGCGCATGGTCCGTGGGCGCATGGTCCGACGGTCAGCCGGACAGCACCGCCGCCGAGGCGATCGGTTCGAGCAGCGGGTGGGGGCGGACCAGGGCGCGGGAGACCGGGTCCTCGCGGTGGCCGCCGGCCCGGGCGGGGTTGGGGCGCATGACGACCGCGGTCGGCGGGACGGGCCCGCCGCCGCAGGCCGGGCAGACGCCGACGAGGTCGAGGTCGGTGCCGCAGGCGGCGTGCGCGAAGAGGTGGTACGGACCCCCCTCGGTGGCGTGCCGGCCGCCCCAGCGGCTCAACTGGTAGAGCGGGCCCCAGAGTTCGAGGCCGGTCCCGGTGAGCAGATAGCCATGGCGCAGCGGCGCCCGCTGGTACGGCTCCTTGCGCAGCACCCCGGCCGCCACCAGGGCGTTGAGGCGCGAGGTGAGGACGGCGCGCGGGATGCCGAGGTGGGCGAGGAAGTCGTTGAAGCGCTGCACGCCGTAGAACGCGTCGCGCACGATCAGCAGGCTCCAGCGCTCGCCGACCACCTCCAGGGCGCGGGCCAGCGCGCACTCCTGCAGCTCGTAGTCGGTTCCCAGGGCCATGGGCGCCAGCCTAGTCCACCCCCACCATGGGTTCAATGAACAGACCAGCAGTGGTAGCGTGCCGTCCGAGACGAAGGTTCATTCACCAGACCATCAAGGTCCGGCCCTCGGAGGGAACACCCATGCCCCCCGCACCACCTGGCTCCTCACCCACCTCCTCCCCCGCCACCCCCACCGCCCCGGGTCCGCGCGTCCGGCCCGGTGCCACGCTGGCGACCACCGCGGCGGCGACCGCCCTGACCACCGTCGCGTACACCGCCCCCACCGCCTCGCTCGCCGCCACCGCCCAGGCCGCCCACCTGGGCGCCTCCGGCCGCACCTGGATCCTCACCGGCACCCTGGTCGGCATCTCGGCGCTGCTGCTCACCGCCGGGAGCGCAGCCGACGACCACGGCCGCAAGCGGGTCTTCACCTTCGGTGTGCTGCTGTTCGCCGCCGCCGAGTCGCTGGCCGCCCTCGCCCCCGGCGGCGCCGTCTACCTGGCCTCCCGGGTGCTCCTCGGCGCCGCCTCGGCCGCCGTCCTGGCCCCCGCGCTCGGCCTGATCAGCCACGCCCACCCGCCCGGGCCCGGCCGGATCCGAGCGCTCGGCGTCTGGGGCGCGGCGGTCGGGCTCGGCATCGCGATCGGGCCGGTGTACGGCGCCCTGGTCCAGCAGTGGGCCGGATGGCGCGCGGTCAGCGGCGGGATCGCGGTGGCCTCGGCCGTGGTGGCCGGCTGCGCCGCCGGGCTCCTCACCGAGTCACGGGCCGAACGCCCGCGCGCCCTCGACCCGTACGGGGTGTTCACCCTCGCCGCCGGCACCTCCTGCCTGATCGCCGGACTGGCCGAGGGCCGCGGCGGCTGGGCACAGCCCGCCGTGGTGGCGCTGCTGGCGGGCGGGGTGCTGCTGCTGGCGGCGTTCGCCGTGGTCGAGGCGAAGGTCCGGGAGCCGATGCTGGACCTCGCCCTGTTCCGCAGCCCCGGCTTCATCGCGGCCACCGGCGGGGCGCTCTTCACCGGGCTGGCCCTGGTCGGCTTCATGAGCTACCTGCCCACCCTGCTCCAGGGCGTGCTCGGCCTGTCCGGCCCGGCCGCGGCCGGCGTGCTGGCCCTGTGGTCGGGCCTCTCGGTGGTCTCCGCCCTCCAGGCCCGCCGCCTGGCCACCCGCCTGTCCGCCACCGCCCAGGTCGCCCTCGGCCTGCTGGTCTGCGGCACCGGCGAGGCCGCGCTCTACGGGCTCACCCCCGACTCGTCCTGGCTGCGGCCGGCCCCGGGGCTCGCCGTCGCGGGCATCGGCAGCGGCATCCTGAACGCGGCGCTCGCCCGACTCGCGGTCAGCAGCGTACCCGCGCACCGGGCCGCCATGGGATCCGGCGCCAACAACACCTCCCGCTACCTGGGTTCGGCCCTCGGCGTGGCCCTCACCGTGACCGTCGCCGGCTCCCCCCACCCCACCGCCCGCACCCTCGCCGCGGGCACCGACCGGGCCACCCTGGTCGCCGCAGCCCTCTGCCTCCTCGGCGCCCTCCTCGCCCTCGCCGCCCACACCACCGAATCCCGCACCGCCCGCACCGCACCGGCCCCGGAACCCACCCCGGTCGGGTGAGCGCGGCGAACCCCTCCCACCCCACGGGACACCGGAAGTCGGCTGGCCCGACTTCTCGTGCGGGGCGCGGTGGTGGGGGTGGGGGTGGGGGTAGCGGTGGGGCTGAAGCCGGGGCGGCTGCGGTGGGTGGGGGTGCGTGCGAAGATGGCAGGGCTGGTGGGAACGATCTCCGGACGGTTTCTGGGACGGTTCTCTGGCCATGGTGGACGAATACGCGCAGCGCGCGGGGCAGCCGCGGCAGGACGCCCTGCTGATGGTGCCGATCGCCACGGCGCTGATAGACGCCGACGGGCGGATCCTGCACTGGAGCAGTGACGCGGAGGCGTTGCTCGGGCACCGTGCGCAGGAGGCGGTGGGAGCGCGGGCGGCGACGCTGCTGACCTCCGAGGAGCACCGGCCGGAGGTGCTCCAGTTGTTCCGGCAGATCCTGGCGGGCCGGTCGTGGTCCGGGGTGTTCCCCGTGCGGCACCGGGACGGACACCTGGTGAACCTGGAGTTCCGCACCCATCCGATCCGCGGCCCCGGCGGCGCCCCGATGGTGCTGGCGGTCGCCTCCGAGGTGACCACGCTGCGCCGGCTCCAGGCCGACCTGGCGCTCCTCGACGGGTTCTTCACCCAGTCCCCGGTCGGCATGGCGGTGTTCGACACCGGCCTGCGCTTCGTCCGGTTGAACGCGGCGCTGGCGGACTCGAACGGCCTGAGCGTCGAGGAGCCGCTGGGCCGTCGGCTCACCGAGGTGCTGCCCGGGATCAACGGCCCCGAGTCCGAGGCGGTGATGCGCCGGGTGCTGGAGAGCGGCGAGCCGGTGGTGGACGACCTCGCGCACGGCCGCACCCCGGGCGACCCGAGCCATGACCACGCCTGGTCGGCCTCGTACTTCCGGTTGAAGGACCGCGGCGGCCGGGTGCTCGGTGTGTGCGCCACGGTCATCGACATCACCGAGCGGTTCCACGCCGACGCCCGGGCGGCCCGCGCCCAGGAGCGGCTGTCCCTGCTGGTCGACGCGACCGCCTCGATCGGCACCACGCTGGACCTGCGGCAGACCGCCCGGGAGCTGGTCGACGCGATGGTTCCCAGGGTCGCCGACATCAGCGCGGTGTTCGGGCTGGAGGAGCTGGTGGCCGGCCGGACCGTGGAGCCGCCCGCGTCGGACGCCCCGCTGCTGGTGCGCCGCCTGGCGATCGCCTCCGCCGACGCCGTCTACCCGGCCGAGTCGCTGCCGGTGGACGCGGTGTACGAGCTGCCGCCGGACTCCCCGTACGCCCGGGCGCTGACCGGCGGGCGCACGGTGGTGGTGCCCTCCTGGGAGCTGCCGATGCTGAGCGAGCCGATCCACGAGAGCCGCCGGCAGGCCTACCTCGGCGACCGACCGCGCTCGGTGCGGATCACCCCGCTGGTGGCGCGCGGTACGACGCTCGGCATGGTGGTGTACTCGCGGCGCGGCGCGCGGGAGTCCTTCGCGGCGGCCGACATCACGCTCGGCGACGAGCTGTCCTCGCGCGCGGCCGTCGCGATCGACAACGCCCGGCTGTACCTGCGCCAGCACCAGACCGTGCTGGCCCGGCAGCAGGCGCTGCGCGAGGCGAGGGCCGCGCAGGAACGTCTGGCACTGGTCAACGTGGCCTCCGCCCGGATCGGCACCACGCTCGATCTCGCCCAGACCGCCCAGGAGTTGGCCGAGGTGGCGGCACCGAGGCTGGCCGACACGGTGGTCGTCGAGGTGCTGGAGGAGCTGGTCCGCGGCGAGCGCGAGGCGACCGCCCCGGCGGACGGTTCGGCGCTGCTGCGGCGGATGGCCTTCCACTCGGTGCCCGGCTCGACACTGGCGCCGATCGCACGCACCGGCAACCTGCACCGCTTCGTGCCCGGTTCGCCGTACGCCTGGTGCCTGGCGCACCGCAAGCCGGTCCTGGTGCCCAGGATGGACGAGAAGGGCATGGCCTGGTTCGCCGACGACCCGGTGCGCCAGGCCGCCGTACGGGAGCAGAACGTGCTGTCGTTCATGGTGGTCCCGCTGATCGCGCGCGGCACCCCGGTCGGCGTGGCGGGCTTCTACCGCACCCGGGTCGAGCGACCGTACGAGGAGGACGACGTGGCGCTGGCCGGGGAGTTGGCGGTGCGGGCGGCCGTCTCGATCGACAACGCGCTGCTGTTCACCCGCGAGCGCGACGCGGCCGCCGCCCGGCAGCGGGCACTGGACGAGGCGTGGGCCGCCCAGCAGCGGCTGTCACTGCTGAACGAGGCCAGCAACCGGATCGGCACCACGCTCGATCTGCACCGCACCGCCCGGGAGTTGGTCGAGGTGGTGATCCCCCGCTTCGCCGACTTCGTGACCGTGGACCTGCGCGAGGCGGTGCTCAGCGGCGAGGAGCCCGGGGCGGTCCCGGCGGAGGGCCCGGTGCTGATGCGGGCGGTGGCGGTCGGCGACACCGGCCCGGACGGCGGCATGCTCGGGGCGGCCGACCAGGTGGGCGAGACCTCGCAGTCGGCCGGGCTGTACGCGCAGAGCCTGCGCACCCGGCGCTCGATCCTGGTCGCCGAGGTCACCGAGGAGGAGCTGAGCCGGATCGTCGCCTCGCCCGACCGGGTGCAGCCGAGCCTGGACGCCGGGGTGCACTCGTACCTGATGGTGCCGCTGGTGGCGCGCGGACAGGTGCTGGGCGGCGCGGAGTTCGTCCGCTCCCGCAACCCGGTGCCGTTCGGGTCGGCGGACCGTTCGCTGGCCGAGGAGCTGGCCGCCCGCACCGCGCTGGCGATCGACAACGGACGGCTCTACCGCCGCGAACGGGACACCGCGCTCACCCTCCAACGCAGCCTGCTGCCACAGGAGGTGCACCGCACGCTCGGGCTGGACCTCGCCTACCGCTACCTGCCGAGCAGCGTGGTCAGCGAGGTCGGCGGCGACTGGTTCGACGTGGTGCCGCTGTCCTCCGGACGGGTCGCGCTGATCGTCGGCGACGTGATGGGCCACGGCATCCGGGCCGCCGCCACCATGGGGCAACTCCGGACGGCCGCACGGACGTTGATCACACTGGACCTGGACCCCGAGCGGGTGCTGTACCGGCTGGACGAGGCGACCGCGGGCATCGGCGAGGGCCAGTTCGCCACCTGCGTCTGCGTGGTCTACGACCCGGTGGACCGCCGGTGCACCGCGGCCAGCGCCGGGCACCTGCCGCCCGTGGTCGCCGACACCGAGGGGCGGGCGCACCTGGTCGAACTGCCCACCGGAACCCCCCTGGGAGTGGGCGGAGTCGCCTTCGAGAGCGCCGAGTTCACCCTCCCCGAGGAGGGGATCCTGACCCTCTACACGGACGGGCTGGTCGAGCGCCGGGGCCAGGACCTCGACGAGGGACTCCAGTTGCTGTGCCGGACGGTCGCCGACCGGCGCGGCTCGCTGGAACAGACCTGCGACGCCGTCCTGACGCGGCTCACCGAGACCACCGGCGAGGACGACATCGCCGTCATCATGGCGCAGGTCCGCCCGCCGGGCGCGGACCGGATCGCCACCCTGCGGCTCACCGGCGACCACGCCATGGTCGCCCACTCGCGCCGCTTCACCCGCGAGACGCTGACCTCCTGGGGGCTCGGCGCGCTCACCGACTGGGCCGAGCTGCTCACCAGCGAACTGATCACCAACGCGCTGGTGCACGCCGGATCACCCACCCAACTGCGGCTCTACTGCAACCGGGTGCTCACCGTCGAGGTCGCCGACCAGGAGTCCGAGGTGCCGCGGATCCGCCGCGCCCGCAGCGAGGACGAGGGCGGCCGGGGCATCCACCTGGTCAACGAGCTCGCGCACCGCTGGGGCAGCCGCCGGACCAAGGACGGAAAGGTGGTCTGGTTCGAGCTGGAGCTGCCCCCGGGGGCCGCGCCGTCCGCCTGAACGACCGGCCGCTGTCGTGCCGCGCTTCTCGGCCGGTGCGCGGGCGGGGAGTTGGGGCGGGCAACCGAGGCCACGGCCGGGGTCGGTGGGTGCCGCTACCGGGCGGCCAGGTCCTCGGCGCGGTAGCGGCCGGAGGGCCTGCGCTCGCGGAGCAGGTCGAGCAGGACCGGCGCCACCTGCTCGGGCAGCGGCGCGCCGGAGACGTCCTCGCCGCGGCCGGCCTCCTGGAGCATCCGGGTGTGCATGCTGCCCGGGTCCACCGCCCAGACCCGCAACTCCGGCTCCTCCCGGGCGAGTACGTCGCCGGCGAGGTCCAACGCGGCCTTGCTGGCACCGTAACCGCCCCAGCCGCGGTAGGGCACCACGGCGGCCTCGGAGCTGATGTTGAGGACGGCGCCGGCGTGGGCGCGCAGCTGGGGCAGCACGAGCTGGGTGAGGGCGATCGGGGCGAGCGTGTTCACCTCGAAGGTCTCCAGCAGGCCCGGCAGCGGGAAGTCGGCCAGCCGGGGCAGCGGTTCCCCGCCGGGGCCGGGGGCGCCGTTGAGCGTTCCGGCGTTGTTGACCAGCAGGCTCGCGCCGCCGAGGTCCTCGGCGGCCCCGGCCAGGTGGGCGCGGTGGTCGTCGTCGACGACGGAGCCGGGCAGCGCGACGACCCTGGTGACGGCGGCCAGATCGGCTGCGGCGGCGGCGAGTTCGGCCGCTCCCCGGGCGGTGATCACCAGCTGCCAGCCGTCGGCGGCGAGGGCGTGCGCGAGGGCCAGGCCGAGGCCGCGGGAGGCTCCGGTGACCAGGGCGACGGGAGCGGTCCGCGGCACGGCGGTACCCGCGCACACACCCGCGTTGTTGTCTGCGTTCATGCCGCACACCATCCCGCCGCCGGGCCGGTCCGCGGATCGGCCACCGGAACGGGGACCGGCTCGGACGTTGGCCCTAGACCGTTCGGACGTCCTGGGGACCGGCGCCGTCGGCCCAGCCCTGCGGGTCGCTCCAGGCGGTCAGTGTCCGGCGGGTCTCGAAGCGGCGCTCCCGGCCGGTCAGCGGATCGGTGA
Organism: Kitasatospora sp. NPDC057512; assembly: GCF_042802135.1. Classification (NCBI taxonomy): domain Bacteria; kingdom Bacillati; phylum Actinomycetota; class Actinomycetes; order Kitasatosporales; family Streptomycetaceae; genus Kitasatospora; species Kitasatospora sp. NPDC057512. The sequence continues at coordinate 15,968 of NZ_JBHVET010000046.1, read as the reverse complement.
ACTCGATCGTCGAGGCGAGCAGTTGCAGCGGGCGGCGGAAGTCGTCGGGGGCGGGCTCGGGAAGCACGACCGGGTAGACCGGGTCGCCGAGGATCGGCAGCCCGAGGCCGCACATGTGCAGCCGCAGCTGGTGGGTGCGCCCGCTCAGCGGCCGCAACCGGTAGCGGGCGAGGCCGTCGCGGCGCTCCAGCAGGTCGATCCGGCTCTCGCTGTTCGGCGGCGCGTCGATCTCCTGGGCGGCGATCACCCCGCGCTCCTTGACGATGTGGCTGCGCACGGTGCGCGGCAGGCTCAGCTCCGGGTCGTACCCGGCGACGGCCTGGTACTCCTTGCGCACCAGCCGGTCCCGGAACAGCGTCTGGTAGGCGCCGCGGTCCTCCGGGCGGACGACGAACATGGCCAGGCCCGCGGTGAGCCGGTCCAGGCGGTGCGCGGGGCTCAGCGCGGGCAGGTCGAGCGTGTGCCGCAGCCGGGACAGCGCCGTCTCGGTGACGTGCCGGCCGCGCGGGGTGGTGGCCAGGAAGTGCGGCTTGTCGACCACCACCAGGTGCTCGTCGCGGTGCAGCACGACCAGCTCGAAGGGGACGCGCACCTCCTCGGGGAGGTCCCGGTAGAACCACAGGTGGGCGCCGGGCCGAAACGGTTCCGCCGGGGCGATCGGGCCCTGCTCGCCGACGATCTCGCCGTCCCGCAGCGCGGCGTCGATCCGCTCGGGCGGGACGGCGGGCAGCCGGTCCACCAGGTGGTCCCGCACCGTCGGCCAGGGGCCTTCGAGCGGCAGCCGGAGGTGCACCGGGTCCACGCCGTGGCGCTGCGGGAGGGGGGAGGCCGGGCGGCGGCTCTTGCGTCTCATCTCCCGCCCCAGCCTAGTGCGCGCCGGCGCGCGCCCCTCGGCCGAGGTGCTGACCCGGGGCCGGGCAGGGAAAGTGGACCGGAGGCCCTCGTGACGCCCGGGGGCCTCCGACCGTCCGCCGGGCCGCCCACCGGGCACCCGGCGGGCCAGCGGGCTGAGGGACCAGCAAACCGACGTCCGGCCCACCGGCCGGCACCACTGGAGGACGCGTGACCGCCGACGGCCCGGACGGGGTGCCGCCGCTGCACCTGCCGAGGCGGACCCGGCTGCTGCTCTACGGCTCGCTCCTGCTGCTGGTCGCCGCCGTGGTGGCCGCGCTGGCCATCGGGCCCGGGACCACCCTGGCGCCGCTGCTCGCGGTGGCCCCGGTGCTGGCCGGTGCGACCACCCGGCGGGCCCGGGTGCCGCTGCTGGTCGGCGCGGCGGCGGTGGTCGCCGTCGGCCTGCTGGAGTCGGCCAACGCGCAGCTGCCGCTCTCGGTGCGGATCAGCGTGCCGGTCACCGTCCTGGCCTCGACCCTGGCCAGCGCGGCCAGTGTCGTCCTGGTGGCGGCGCGCGAACGGGAGCTGTTCCAGGTCCGGACGGTGGCCGAGGCCGCCCAGCGGGCCCTGCTACGGCCTCCGCCGGAGCGGATCGGGCCGCTGCGCCTGGCGGTGCGGTACGTCGCGGCGGCCGCCGAGGCCCGGATCGGCGGGGACCTGTACGCCGTGGTGGAGACCCGCTTCGGGCTGCGCATCCTGCTCGGGGACGTCCAGGGGCACGGCCTCCCCGCGGTGGAGACGGCGGCGGACGTCCTCGGGGTGTTCCGGGAGGCCGCGCGGACCGAGCCCGACCCCGGGCGGCTCGCCGAACGGCTGGACGCGGCGCTCGCCGCCCGGCCGTCGGAGGAGGGGCGGTTCGCCACCGCGCTGCTGCTCGACGTGGCGCCGGACCGGGGGCCGGTGCGGCTGGTGAACTGCGGCCACCCGCCCCCGCTGCTGCGCCGGGCGGGCCGGGTGAGCGAGCTGGAGCCCCCGTTCCCGGCGCCGCCGCTGGGGCTGCTCGGGCTCACCGACGACAGCTACCCGGACCGGCGGTTCGACCCGGAACCGGGCGACCTGCTGCTCCTGCACACCGACGGCGTTTCGGAGGCCCGGGACGCCGCGGGCCGGTTCTACCCGATCGCGGAGCGGCTGCCCGGACTGCACGGCGGCACCCCGGCGGACCTGCTGGACGCCGTGCTGACGGACGTCGGCGGCTGGGTCGGGGACGCCGGGCTGGCCGACGACGCGGCGGTGCTGGCGATCCGCTGGGAGCCGTGACCTGACCGCGCCGACGGCTCGGGCTCGGGAAGGCGGCCCGGAAGGCGGCCCGGCAAGCAGTCCGGAGAGCTGCCCGGCCGCCATTGTCAGTGGTGTGTGCAAGGCTCGGTCCACGGTCGGCGGGAAGTCGGCCGCAGGGTGGTCGCGGATCGACGAGGGGACGGTGCCATGGGGAGCGGGAGCAGGGCGAGCGGGTCGTTCGAGGTCACGGCGTTCGAGCCGGTGGAGACGGAGGAGCGGGAGGGCGCGGCGTTCGGGCGGGTCCGGATCGCCAAGACCTTCACGGGCGGGCTGAGCGGGGCGGGCGAGGTGCGGATGCTCTCCGTCGCGGGCCCCTCCGGCAGCCCGGCCTCGTACGTCGCGGTGGAGCACGTGACGGGTGAACTGGACGGGCGCAAGGGCTCGTTCGTCCTCCAGCACGCGGCCTGGGACACCTCCGGCACGACGATACGCGTGGTGCCGGGCACGGGCACGGGCGAGCTGGCCGGGATCACCGGCGAGTTCCACCTGACCGTCGACGGGTCCGGCACCCACACCTACGTCCTGGAGTACGGGCTGGGCTGACGCCGGCCGCGGCGCGCGCGGCCGGCGGCCCCGGGCCGTCAGAGGATGGGCTGGGTCGCCTCCAGCCGCTGGATCGCGGTCCGGACCGCGGTCGCGTAGGCCCAGAACAGCGGCAGGGTGTTGGCCGCCCGCTCGGTGCGGGTGTTCTTGCCCGGGGCGAACATCGCGGCCCGCAGCTCCGTGGTCATCTCCAGCTGGGCGCCCATGCCGAGCAGGCTGCGGTTGCAGATGTTCTCCGGGGAGATGCCCGCGATCTCCTCCTCGCCGGAGGCGGTCACGGCCCGGATGCCCGCGGCCGCGAACTCTTCCATCAGGTACTGGCGGAAGGTGGAGTTCAGGCCGCCGACCAGCACGGCCTGGGCGCCGGCCTCCAGCCCGGCCTGGGCGGCGGTGCAGCCGTGCAGCGAGAGCACGTTGCGGCTGCCGGCGCACATCGCGCGGGCCACTCCGTCGTCGCAGTGGGTCGAGGTGACGTGCAGCTCGCTGTTGTTGGAGGAGCGCAGGCCCTCGAACATCCAGAAGTCGTGCGTCGGCCCGGTGGCCGGGGCCGGGGCGAGGTCAGCCGGGTGGTAACCCGCGATGGCCAGGCACAGTTCGGAGGTGCCGCCCTCGATGCCGCCGCCGTGCGGGGCGATGACGGTGGTCCGGACGAACGGCGTACGGCCCTGCGGGCTCTGGTCGTCGACCAGGTGCCGGCGGTAGCGGCGGCCGTAGTCCACGCCCTCGACCACGGTCGGGGTGGCGTAGAGGGCCGTGTTGGAGGGGTACAGGTCGGCGGCGGCGCTCGCGGGGGTGCTGCCCACGGCGGCGCCGAGGGTGCTGAGGGCCGGGGCCGCGGCGAACGCGGCGATCAGGGTACGACGGTTAATCACGGTCACGGATCATGACAGGAGGTGGGGGATCGGAAAAGTACCGGTAAGGCTCCGGCCAAGTCGACGCCACGTCAAACGCCGTGTCACGGCGGGATCGGCCCGGCCGTGCGACACCGGATCGACGGAGGCGTGCCGCGTCCACCCGGGCGCGCGCCAGCGCTGTCACGATGATGCGATCAGTGCACGATCGACATCGGAGGGTGGCACATGCCCGACACGGCGGTGGATCGTACGACGGCGGTGGTCGCGGAGGCGCGGACGGTCGAGCAGGTGGTCGGCCGGCTGCGGGAGATCGGGGCGGGGCTGCCCCCGGCCGACGGGGTGGGGGTGTTCAACCGGCTCTACCTCACCGTGACGGAGGCGGTCCGCGACCGGCTGGACGGCGGGTGCTTCACCGACCCGTCGGCGGTGGCCGAACTGGACGTGGTGTTCGCCGGGCGGTACCTGCGGGCCGTGGCCGCCGACGCGGCCGGGCAGGAGCCGCCCGCCTGCTGGCGGCCGCTGTTCGCGCTGCGCGCCCACCCGGGGGTGCACCCGCTGCAGTTCGCGCTGGCCGGGATGGCCGCCCACATCCAGCACGACCTGCCGCTGGCCGTCGTGGACACCTGCCGCCGCCGGGGCTGCGAGCCGTCCGACGTCGAGCCGGACTACCACCGGATCGACCGGGTGCTGGCCGAGGTGGAGACGGCCGTCCGGGAGCAGCTGATGCCCGGGCCCGACCTGCTGGAGCGCGCCGAGCCGCTCACCCACCTGCTCGGCGCCTGGTCGGTCGGGGCCGCCCGCGAGGGCGCCTGGGGCACCGTCGAGGCACTGTGGGAGCTGCGGCACCTGCCGGGCGCCGCCCGGGCCCTCGCCACCGCGCTGGACGGTTCGGTCGGGCTGCTCGGCCGCGTGCTGCTGCTCCCGCTCGGGCCGGCCGGGAGGCACGGCGGCGGACCGGGCGACGAGCGGAGCACCGGATCAGGCCACGCACCGGACCACACCCCGAACCACGCCCCGGACGACCGCCCGGCCCGCGGCCGGGTCAGCGGCCGGATCAGCGGCCCGACCCCCGGGCACCGCACCCCCGCAACGGCCGCGGCCGCCCGGCTCCCCGAGGCGAGGAACCGGACGGCCGACGGTGCGGGCCCCGACGGTACGAGACCCGACGCGGCGGGCCCCGCCGCCGCGGGCCCGGAAGGCGCGGCAGAAGGCGCGGCAGTAGCGGCGGGCGCCGGAGGCGGTCAGGCCCAGCTGGAGTGCAGCGGCTTGCCCTCGGCGTAGCCGGCCGCGCTCTGGATGCCCACGATCGCCTTCTCGTGGAACTCCTCCAGGCTGCCGGCGCCCGCGTAGGTGCAGGAGCTGCGGACGCCCGCGATGATCGAGTCGATCAGGTCCTCGACGCCGGGGCGGGTCGGGTCGAGGAACATCCGGGAGTGCGAGATGCCCTCCTCGAACAGTCCCTTGCGGGCCCGGTCGTACGAGGAGTCCTGGGCGGTGCGGTTGCTGACGGCGCGGGCCGAGGCCATGCCGAAGCTCTCCTTGTACTGGCGGCCGTCGGCGGCGGTCTGGAGGTCGCCCGGGGACTCGTAGGTCCCGGCGAACCAGGAGCCGATCATGACGTTGGAGGCGCCGGCGGCCAGCGCCATCGCGACGTCGCGCGGGTGCCGCACGCCGCCGTCGGCCCAGACGTGCTTGCCGAGCCGGCGGGCCTCGGCGGCGCACTCCAGGACGGCGGAGAACTGCGGCCGGCCGACGCCGGTCATCATCCGGGTGGTGCACATGGCGCCGGGGCCGACGCCGACCTTGAGGATGTCGGCGCCCGCCTCGACCAGGTCGCGGACACCGGCGGCGGAGACCACGTTGCCGGCCACGATCGGGACCCGCGGGTCCAGGCCGCGCACCGCGCGCAGCGCGCTGATCATGGACTCCTGGTGGCCGTGCGCGGTGTCGACCACCAGCACGTCGGCACCGGCCTCGATCAGCGCCGCGGCCTTACCCGCGACGTCGCCGTTGATGCCGACGGTGGCGGCGATCCGCAGCCTGCCGGACTCGTCCACGGCCGGGGTGTACAGGGTGGCGCGCAGCGCGCCCTTGCGGGTGAGGATGCCGACCAGTCGGCCCTCGCCGTCCACGACCGGAGCGAGCTTGCGGTGCGCCTCGGTGAGCTTCTCGAAGGCGGTCCGCGGGTCGATGCCCTCGTCCAGCAGCAGCAGCTCGCGGGACATGATGTCGGCCAGGCTGGTGAAGCGGTCCACGCCCTGGCAGTCGGACTCGGTGACCACGCCGACGGGCTTGCCGTCCTCGACCACCACGAGGGCGCCGTGCGCGCGCTTGGGCAGCAGCGAGAGCGCCTCGGCCACGGTGGCGCCGGGGGCGAGCGTGATCGGGGTGTCGAACACCAGGTGGCGCTGCTTGACCCAGGAGACGACCTCGGCGATGACCTCGGTGGGGATGTCCTGCGGGATGGCGACCAGGCCGCCGCGGCGGGCGACGGTCTCGGCCATCCGGCGGCCGGCGATGGCGGTCATGTTGGCCACGACCAGCGGGATGGTGGTGCCGGTGCCGTCGTTCGAGGAGAGGTCGACGCCCTGCCGGGAGCCCACGGCGGAACGGCTGGGGACCATGAAGACGTCGTCGTACGTCAGGTCGTACGAGGGCTTGAGGTCGTTCAGGAAGCGCATGAAGAAGGGCTCTCTGGCTGGGGGGATACACCTCGGGTGCGGTTGCGGCGATGCCGCCGGAGCGCACTCGGGCGCCCGGCACCCAGCGTTCGATTCTCCGTGAGGGTGGGGGCAAAAGCCAGTTCGACGGGCATTGCTGGGGCTGCGTACAAACCGTGATCAATACTCCGCGCGTAGACATGGAGGATCATCCAAGGACCCCCTCCGACGTCGGGTTTTCGCCCCGGTCCGGGCCGCTCCCGTAGCATTCACGCGGTAATGGGCTTGGCTTCACGCGTGTGGGCGTGGCGAATCGGGAAAGCGGCAGCAGGCGTGAGCATCGGTCAGACGGACATCGACCAGACGGACCTCCGGCAGGCGGACATCGAGCGGACGGGCGTCGAGCGGACGGGCCCCGGGCAGGACCGGGTCGAGGGCGCCGAGGAGGAGGTCGACTTCGGTCCCGGCCTCGACCCCGAGCGGCTGCGACTCTGCCTGGAGGTGCTGGCCGAGCTCGACGAGCTGCACGTGGACCACCCGGACGCGATCACCGTCCGCCAGGCCGTCGGCGGCATATTCCGCACCCTCAAGCAGCGCCGCCGCCAGGAGACCCGGGCCCGCAAGACCGCCAACGACCGCGAGGTCACCGCCCGTACCGCCACCGGTGCGCCCACCCGGATCGACGACGAGACGGCCGGCGCCTTCGGCCTGACCACCGTCACCACCACCGAGATCGCCGGGATCCTGGAGCGTCCGCGCTCCTGCTACACCTGCAAGCAGCGGTACGTCGAGGTCGACGCCTTCTACCACAACCTCTGCCAGGACTGCGCGGTCAAGAACCGCTCCCGCCGGGACGCCCGCGCCGACCTCACCGGCAAGCGCGCGCTGCTCACCGGCGGCCGGGCCAAGATCGGGATGTACATCGCGCTGATGCTGCTGCGCGACGGCGCCCACACCACCATCACCACCCGCTTCCCCAACGACGCGATCCGCCGCTTCACGGCGATGCCGGACAGCGCCGAGTGGATCCACCGCCTCAAGATCATCGGCATCGACCTGCGCGACCCGGCCCAGGTGATGGCCCTGGCCGACGAGGTCGCCGCCGACGGCCCGCTGGACATCCTGATCAACAACGCCGCGCAGACCGTGCGCCGCCCGCCGGAGTCCTACCGCGAGCTGGTCAACGCCGAGTCCGCGCCACTGCCGGCCGGCGAGCTGCCCCAGGCAACCACCATCGGCCGCTTCGGCAGCGGCAGCGTCGACCTGCCCGCCCTCCCCCACCAGGCGGGCGGCGACACGCAGCGGATCACCGCCGAGGACGTCACCTCACTCGCCCTGGTCACCGGCTCCGCGACGCCCGACCGGATCGCGGCCGGCACCGCGATCGACGCCGGCGGCCTGGTGCCCGACCTCGCGGACACCAACAGCTGGGTGCAGACCGTCAGCGAGGTCGGCCCGATGGAGCTGCTGGAGGTCCAGCTCTGCAACTCCACCGCGCCGTTCATCCTGATCAGCCGACTGCGCCCGGCGATGGCCGCCTCCGCGTCCCGCCGCAAGTACGTGGTCAACGTCTCCGCGATGGAGGGCGTCTTCTCGCGCGGCTACAAGGGCGCCGGCCACCCGCACACCAACATGGCCAAGGCCGCGCTCAACATGCTCACCCGCACCAGCGCGCAGGAGATGTTCGAGTCCGACGGCATCCTGATGACCGCCGTCGACACCGGCTGGATCACCGACGAGCGGCCGCACCCGGACAAGATGCGCCTCGCCGACGAGGGCTTCCACGCCCCGCTCGACCTGGTCGACGGCGCGGCCCGGGTGTACGACCCGATCGTGCGCGGCGAGGCGGGCGAGGACCTGTACGGCTGCTTCCTCAAGGACTACGACCGCTCCAACTGGTAACCAGCCGAAGGGGATGGCGAGTTGAGCACCGCACCGACCGGACCGACCGTACCCGCCGGGCCGACCGCGCCCGCCGCGGGGCCGATCGCGCCCGCCGCACCGGTCCCGCCGACCGCACCGCTGCTCGGCGCCGGGGTCATCGTGCCCACCGGCGACGGCCGGGTGCTGATCGGCCGCCGGACCACGGCCGGCGAGCCGCCGACCTGGAGCCTGCCCGGCGGCAAGGTCGACCTCGGCGAGTCCTTCGAGCGGACCGCGGCCCGCGAACTCGCCGAGGAGACGGGCATCGTGCTGCCCGCCGAGGAGATGCGGGTGCTCGCCGTCCACCTCGACCACGAGCTCGGCCGACCCCGGCTGACGGCCGCTGTGCTGGCGCCGCCGAGCCTGGCCGAGGCCGTGGTCACCGAGCCGCACGCGTGCGGCGGCTGGGAGCGCGTCCCGGTGGACGCGCTGCCCGAGCCGATGTTCTACCCGTCCGCACTGGTGCTCGGCAGCTGGCTGCCCAGGCTGTCCCCGCGGCTGCGGGCCGGGACGCACGGCTACCCCGTCGCCCGCTGAGGGCGGACGACGGGGCGGGCGACGGGGCGGCTGACGGTGCTCAGCCGTTGCGGACCGCCTCCGGCCCGGTGATCCGCTTCAGCAGCGGCAGCGTCGAGGCGATGATGCCGAGCGAGGCGGCCAGTCCGAAGCCGGTCAGCCCGTAGTACGCCGGGCCCGGGGACACCAGGTCGTAGTCCTTCTGCGCCTTGAGGAACATCGCCGCGGCGGCGAAGCCCGTCCCGATCGCGAGCGCCGACACCACCAGCAGCGGCAGCGCGCTCTCCAGTCCGACCACCCTGCGCAGCAGCCGCAGCGGCGCCCCGGTCAGCCGCAGCATCGCGAACGGCCGCCGCCGGTCGGACAGTCCGGCCACCACGCTCACCGCGAGGCTGCACCCGGCGATCGGCAGGGTGGTCAGCAGCACCACGTTGGCGAGCTGCCGCCAACCCTGGAGCTTCTTCTGCCCGGCGGAGGACCAGTCCTCGGCCAGCCGCGCCTCGTAGCGCGGGAACTCCTTCGTGAACAGGGTCCGCAGCTGCTCCTCGGCCGCCTTGGAGCCGTCGGTGGTCGCGTAGAGCATCCGCACCGGGAGCGCGGACACCTCGGCCGCGGAGACCGGTGCGGCCGGCCACTCGCGGTCGGAGGCGTCCACCAGGTCGACCACCTGGTAGGGGTCGACCGCCGCGACGGCGGCGCCGGGCGCGCAGCGGCCGACCACGGGGATCCGCGCGAGTTCCGCGCAGTCCACCAGACCGGGCACGATCCCCCGCTCGCCCCGCAGGCCCGTACCGGCCGGGTCCTCGTGCACCAGGGCGATCCCCCGGAACCCCGGGACGGCCCGCGCCTCGGCCAGCACCCGATCGGGCACCGACGGCAGCGGAACCACGTCGTCCCGGCCGCCGAACGGGGCGTCCACGATCGCCTTGCGCATCTCGGCGGCACCGTTCAGCATGCCCTGGTTGGCGTTGACGGTGCTCATGATCGCCAGGGTCGCGGTGGTCACGAACAGCGCCAGCACGACGCCGGCGACCGAACGGAAGCCCGCCCTCGGGTCGTCCGCCAGGCGGCGCATCGCGATCAGGGCGGCCGGACGGCGGGTGTGCCGGGCCACCGTCCGGGCCGCGGCCATGGTCAGCCACGGCCCCGACACCACCAGCCCGAGCATCACCAGCACGAAACCGGTCAGGTACGCGGTGGACTGTCCGTCGGTGGTCTCCGGACGGTTGCCGACGAAGTAGCCGAGCTCGGCCAGGCCGGCCACCAGCGGGACCAGCCGCCAGACGCTCGGCGGCTTCGGGGTGACCCGGCGGGAGACCCCGAGCGGCGAGACGGTGACCCGGCGCAGCGCGAGCCGGGCGGCCAGCGCGGCCGCCGCCGGTACGCCCAGCACCACGCCCGCCACCTGCGGCAGGGTCAGCACCAGGTCGGAGGCGAAGAAGCGGTCGCCGGTGAACGGCACGTCGGCCACCACCGGTTTCAGCGCGGCGTACAGGCCGAAGCCGAGGGCCGTGCCGATCGCCGCGGCCAGGGTGGACTCCACCGCCGAGATCACCGACACCTGGCGGGGCGTCGCGCCCACCAGGCGGATCGCGGCGTAGCGCTGCTCGCGGGTGGCGGCGGAGAGCCGGGTCGCGGTGCCGATGAAGACCAGCACCGGGAAGATCAGCGCGGCGGCCACCACGGTGAGCACCAGGACCATCGCGTCGCCGTGCACGCCCGCGCCGTAGCAGTCGTGCTCGCAGTCGCGGGGCAGGGCGGTGGCGAGGCCGGTGACGGTGGCGGCCCTCGGCAGGGCCCCGACCTCGTCCGCGGTGCGGCCGACGACCAGCGCCAGGGTGTCCGGGGAGGGCAGCGCGTCGTCCCCGAGGGTGCCGACCCGCCGTCCCGGGAAGCGGTCGCCCAGCTCGGCGGCCGGGACGTCGCGCAGCAGCTTCTCCAGCGCGGGCGAGGCGTAGTACTCGCCGGGCGCGGGAAGCCGGCTCAGGCCGGGCGGCAGGGGCGAGGTGGGACCGGTCGGGGCGACATCGGCCCGGAAGACGGCCCTCCCCCGGTAGTAGTCCATCCGGGCGGCCCAGCGGAGCGGGTCCGCCGAGGTGGCCGCGGTCGCGCCCGCGACGCCCGTGTTCATCCAGAGCTGCCGCTCGTTGGCACGGTCGATCGCGTTGACGCCGGCGCAGGTCGACAGCAGCAGCCCGACCCCGATCGCGACCGCCGCCGCGATCATCAGCAGCCGGGCCACGGCCTCCCGGCCGCCGCTGACGGCCAGCCGGAGCGAGAAGGCGATCACGAGGCCACCGTTCCGGCTCCGGTCGAGAGCGTACGGGCCCTGCCGTCGCGGACGACCGCCTCGCGGTCCGCGTACGCGGCGACCCGGGCCTCGTGGGTGACCAGGATGACGGTGGTGCCCTGCTCCCTGGCCGAGGCGACCATCAGCTCCATCACCTGCTCGCCGGTCAGCGAGTCCAGCGCGCCGGTCGGCTCGTCGGCGAACAGCACCCGCGGCCGGGCCACCAGGCCGCGGGCCAGGGCGACCCGCTGCGCCTGACCGCCCGACAGCTCGCCGGAGCGGCGCCGCTCCATGCCGTCCAGGCCGAGCCGGGCGAACCACGGGCGGGCCTGGGCCAGGGCGGCGGAGCGGCGCACGCCGTTCAGCAGCAGCGGCAGCGCGACGTTCTCTTCGGCCGTCAACTCCGGCACCAGCTGGCCGAACTGGAAGACGAAGCCGAACCGGTCCCGGCGCAGGGCGCTGCGCCGGGCCTCCGGCATGGTGTCCAGGCGCTGTCCGTCGAACAGCACCTCCCCCGCGTCGGGCACCAGGATGCCGGCCAGGCAGTGCAGCAACGTCGACTTGCCGGAGCCGCTGGGGCCCATGACGGCGAGCACCTCGCCGGCCTGGACGGACAGGCTGGCCCCGCGCAGGGCCGGGGTCTCCCCGAAGGCGAGGGCGACGTCCCGGGCCTCGATCACGGCGGTCACGCGTTCACCTCCGCGGCGAGCGCGTCCAGGCGGTCGGCGGTGAGGTCGATCCAGCGCAGGTCGGCCTCCAGGTGGAACAGGCCGTGGTCGGCGAGCAGGGCGTCCACCAGGGCTCCGGTGCGGCGCAGTTCGGTGAGTTCGCGCATCCGGCGCAGGTGGGCGGCGCGCTGGGTGTCCAGGTAGTGCTCGGCGTCCCGGCCCAGCATCAGGGCCAGCACCACCTTGGTGAACAGCACGGACTGGAGGTTGGGCTCGGGCGCGACCGGCTCCTGGAGCCAGGTCTCGAACTCGGTCGCCCCGGTCTCGGTGATGACGTACCGCTTGCGCTCGGGCCCGTCGCCGGGCTCCGCCTCGCCGGCCACCACCTTGCCGTCGCGGGCCAGCCGGCCGAGGGTCGAGTAGACCTGGCCGTACGGAAGGGGCTTGCCGCGGCCGAAGAGGGCGTCGTAGTCGCGCTTGAGGTCGTAGCCGTGGCTCGGCTCACGCTCCAGCAGCCCCAGGAGGGTCAAAGGAACACTCATGGGGGAAACATACACCCGGCGTATACCCCGAGTGTATATCTGGGCAGAATACGGCCCTGAGCTGGGACGTCGTCAGTTCATCGGCGAGGAAAGGGTGGAGAAGCGGCCGGAGCCGGACACGGCACAGGCAGGGGGTGACCCCACGACCACCCCCTGCCTCGTACCTCGGCCCGGCGCCCCCACGGCCGACCGGGCCACGGCGGCGCCCAAGCACCGGGAGGACGCCGCCACACCCCAGCCTGCCCGGACCAGGCGCGGATGCCGAGGGCCGAACGTCCCGACCGCTGGGCCGAGCGGCCCTGACGGCGTGGTCCGGCGGTCCTCCGAACGCGCACGACTCTTGTGCGCGGGGGGCCGCCGGGTGGACATTGGGGCGTAACCGCCCAGCGTCCCCGCGCCCCTGAGGAGCCCTCACCGTGTCCAGCACACCCCGTCCGGCCCTGCCCGCGTCGCTCCCGCGGCGCACCGGCCGGCGGCTGCGGCGGGCACTCGGTGCCCGGCACGAGCCGCTCGCCCGCCCCCTCGACCGCTCCCGCGCCCGCGCCTGGCTGTCCGCCGTGCTCGGCGCGGTGCTCGCGCTCGCCCTGTGCGCGGGCGGCTCGCTGCTCCTCCACCGCGCCACCGCGCACCGGGCCGACGCCGACCGCGGGCGGCTGCAGCAGGTCGACGCCGTGGTCAGCGGCGTCCCGGACCGCACCACCGCCACCGGCAGCCGCTTCGCCGGCGGCTACAGCAACCAGGTGGACGTCCACGCGGAGTGGACCGCCCCCGACGGCAGCCCGCGCCAAGGCACCGTCCAGGCCCCGCACTCCGCCGTCACCGGCAGCCGCATCCCCGTCTGGGTCGATGCGGCCGGTACCGTCTCCGTCGCCCCGGCCGACCGGGTGGCCCTCGCCGTCTCCGCCGCCTGCACCGGCGCCGGCGCCCTCCTCGTCCTGCTGGCCCTGCTCACCCTCGCCCTCCGCCTGCGCCTCCACGCCCTCGACCGCCGCGCGGAGGCCGCCTGGAGCGCCGACTGGGAGCGCCTCGAACCCCTCTGGAGCGGCCGCGCCGGGCACCGCAGCGAGGACTGAGCCCCCCGGACCGGTCACCGGGGGTCGACGCCGCCAGGAGCGCCGTACGGGCCGCAGGTGACCGTACGGCATCCCGAACCCCCTTGGGCATGACGGGAGTTCGACGCGGCCCGCACCCCGCACCGGCCGTGGGCCGACGACGGATCAACGGATGCCCGGTCAACGCGGGTGGGTCCAGGCGGGGGCGGGGACGGTCCTGGCGGCACGGTGGGTGAGGGCGGCCACGGCGAGGAGCAGCGCGAGGGCCAGGGCCAGAGCGAGCGGGATGTCGGCGTGGAGGACCAGGACGGCGCCGAGGAGGGCTCCGGCGAACATCCAGACCGCGGAGGCCAGGCGGCGGGGGCCGGTGCGGTCGGCGGCGAGGGCGGTGATGGTCATGGTGAGCACGGTGGTGGTGAGGTCGGGGACCTTCAGGGCGCGGACCACCGCGTTCTGGCCGCCCATGGCGAAGCCGAGCAGCCCGATCAGGGTGTAGCGGGCCGGCTCGGAGGTGTGGCCGGCCACGGCCGCCAGCACGGTGGCCGCCGCGACCAGCGCCGACTGGACGGCGACGGCGACGGTCAGCAGGTGCCCGCGATGGCCGGGCAGGCGGCGGGCGAGGTGGCCGCCGGCCAGGGCGCCGAGCAGGAAGGCGGCGAGGGCGGCCAGCGAGGCGGTGGCGGAGAGGTTGGCCGCGCCGGCCAGCGCGAAGCCGAGGAACACCACGTTGCCGGTCATGTTGGCGACGAAGACGTGGCCGAGTTCGAGGTAGCTGACCGCGTCCACCACTCCGGTGACCACGGTCAGCACCAGCAGCATCGGCACCAGCGGCCCGTGCTCGGGATCGGGGGTCGGCATTCTGCCTCCAGTCGGTTCGGGCGGGGGTTCGGGTGGCGCGGCCCGGAGGGTGACGCGGTCCGGGTGGCGCGGTCCGGATGGTGACGGTACGTCCGTGTCGCCCCGTCAGGCGAGCGCCGGGTTGCCGGGGTCCTCCGGCTCGTCCTCCAGGTGCCAGTGCAGGTCGCGCACGCCGGGCTCCAACGACAGCCGGGTGACGACCTGTTCGAGCGCCGGGGCGACCTGCCCGGTGATCGCGACGGTGGCCCGCAGGCTGGTGGCGTCGCCGCTGTCGGTACGGCGCGCGCGCAGGCCGGTCGGGGCGAGCCCGGAGCCGGCGAGGGCCTGGAGCAGCAGGGCCCGGATGTGGGTCTCGGACTTGCGGTCGCACTCCAGGTGGACGGTGGCGCGGGTGGTGGAGTCCGGGTCGCTGCCGGCCTGCGGGGCCCGGTCGAGGAGTCGGCCGGCCGGGCGCAGCACCAGGTGGACGACGAGCACGGCGAGCGTGCCGAGGACGGCGAGCTGCAGTTTGCCGGAGGCGGCCAGCACCCCGACGGCGGCCGAACACCACAGCGTGGCGGCGGTGTTGAGGCCGCGTACGCCGGCGCCGTCGCGCAGGATGACGCCACCGCCGAGGAAGCCGATGCCGGAGACGACGTAGGAGGCGACCCGGGTGGGGCTGCCGGCGTCGCCGACGGCCTCGCTGTAGAGCACGAACAGGGTGGCGCCGGCGGCGACCAGGGCGTTGGTGCGCAGGCCGGCCATCCGGGCCCGCCACTGGCGTTCGACGCCGATCAGCGCGCCGCAGGCGACGCCGGTGGCGAGCCGTACCAGGAAGTCGACGGTGGTCAGGGTGTGCACGACGGCACCTCCTTCGCGGGAGGAGGGGGACGGACGGTGGCGCGCGGTCGGTGCTCCCGGCAGGCCGGGCGACCTCGATGATGGCCACCCCCGCCGGGGTCGGCGGGGAGGCGCGCAGGGCGCGGCCCTCGGCCGGGTCGAGCCGGCCGCGGACGGCGTGACGGCGCGTCGGGGGTCTCGGGCGTCGGGCGCGGGACGGGGCGCCCGGGGAACGCGCGGGGAAGGGTGCTACCGCACACCACGGGGGCGGCGACTGCGACCCGGACTACCGCTGTCCATGTCTCCCGCCTCCTCCCGGTCCGGGGCGCATCGATCGTGCGCCGCGTGGTGGCACGGCCCGAGGGGTGGAACCCCGTACGGAGTCGCCTCCGGAGCCGCGAGCCGTCCCGAGCATAGACCGCCTCCGAACGACCGGGGCAGGGTTTCCCGCTCTTCCTCGACAGCTTTGTAGAAGTTTGACCGAATCCGATCACCGCCACCCGGGAACCGACCCGCCTTGCGTCACGTCCTCCGGCATATATAGTTCACCGACATATGCAGTTGAGCAGCTCACGAGGGGGAAGTGTGTCCCACACCGATCCGACCCGGCCCGCACCCGTCCTGCGCCTGGCCAACGTCACCCGCGTCCACGGGCGGGGCGCCGCCGAGGTGCACGCCCTGCGCGGCATCGACCTGGCCGTCCACCCGGGCGAGTTCGTCGCCGTCATGGGCCCGTCCGGCTCCGGGAAGTCCACCCTGCTGACCCTGGCCGGCGGGCTGGACCAGCCCAGCGACGGCGAGGTGCTGGTGGAGGGGGTCGCCCTCGGCGGCCTCGGCCGCGGCCGGCTCGCCGACCTCCGGCGGCGCTCGATCGGGTACGTCTTCCAGGACTACAACCTGATCCCGGCGCTGACCGCCGCCGAGAACATCTCCCTGCCGCGCGAACTCGACGGCGTCCCGGGCCGCCGGGCCCGCCGGGAGGCGCTGGCCGCGTTGGAGGAGCTGGGCATCGGCGAGCTCGCCGACCGCTTCCCCGACGACATGTCCGGCGGCCAGCAGCAGCGCGTC
>NZ_JBHVET010000045.1:0-23303 GCF_042802135.1 Kitasatospora sp. NPDC057512 | reverse complement strand
TTCTCCGACAGTGTCCGACGGTGTCCGTCCGCGCGTGAGCCGTCAGTCCACCTCGGCCACGGCCTCGGCGAACTGCGCCTGGTACAGCCGGGCGTAGGCGCCGTCGGCGGCGATCAGGTGGTCGTGCGAGCCCTGCTCGACGATCGACCCGTTCTCCATCACCAGGATCACGTCGGCGTCCCGGATGGTGGAGAGCCGGTGGGCGATCACGAAGCTGGTGCGGCCGGTGCGCAGCCGGGCCATGGCCCGCTGGATCAGCACCTCGGTGCGGGTGTCGACGGAGCTGGTCGCCTCGTCCAGGACCAGGATGGACGGCTGGGCGAGGAACGCCCGGGCGATGGTGATCAGCTGCTTCTCGCCGGCGCTGACACCGGTGCCCTCGTCGTCGATGACGGTGTCGTAGCCGTCCGGCAGGGTGCGCACGAAGCGGTCGACGTGGGCGGCCCTGGCGGCCTCGACGACCTGCTCGCGGGTGGCCGACTCGGCGCCGTAGGCGATGTTGTCGGCGATGCTGCCGCCGAACAGCCAGGTGTCCTGGAGCACCATGCCGATGCCGGAGCGCAGTTCCTCGCGGGACATCGCGGCGATGTCGACGCCGTCCAGGGTGATCCGTCCGGAGCTGACCTCGTAGAACCGCATCAGCAGGTTGACCAGGGTGGTCTTGCCGGCGCCGGTGGGGCCGACGATGGCGACGGTCTGGCCGGGCTCGACCTTGAGCGAGAGGTCGTCGATGAGCGGCTTCTCGGGCTCGTAGCGGAAGGACACGTCCTGGAAGGCGACCCGGCCGCGCACCACGTCGGGCCGTTCCGGCACGGCCGGCTCGGCGCTCTGCTCGGGGGCGTCCAGGAGCTCGAAGACGCGCTCGGCGGAGGCGACGCCGGACTGCACCAGGTTGGCCATGCTGGCGACCTGGGTGAGCGGCTGACTGAACTGCCGCGAGTACTGGATGAACGCCTGGACGTCACCGATGGACAGCGCGCCGCTGGCGACCCGCAGACCGCCGACGACGGCGACCAGCACGTACTGGAGGTTGCCGATCAGCATCATCGCGGGCTGGATGATGCCGGAGATGAACTGGGCCTTGAAGCTGGCGTGGTAGAGCGCCTCGTTGTGCTCGCGGAAGGTCTCCGCGGACTCGTGCTGGCGCCCGAAGACCTTGACCAGGGTGTGGCCGGTGTACATCTCCTCGATGTGGGCGTTGAGCTGGCCGGTGGACGTCCACTGCTGGACGAACTGCGGCTGGGCCCGCTTGCCGACCTTGGTGGCGACCACGACCGAGACCGGCACCGAGACCAGCGCGATCACGGCGAGCAGCGGGGAGATCCAGAACATCATCGCGAGCACACCGACCACGGTGAGCAGCGAGTTGACGACCTGTCCCATGGTCTGCTGCATGGACTGGCCGATGTTGTCGATGTCGTTGGTGACCCGGCTGAGCACCTCGCCGCGCGGCTGCTTGTCGAAGTAGCTGAGCGGCAGCCGGGCGAGCTTGGCCTCGACGTCCTGGCGCAGCCGGTAGCTCGCGGCCTGGATGGCCCGGGTGGCGAGCCGGCCCTGGAAGATGCCGAAGACGGCGGAGGCGAGGTAGATGCCGAGCACCCAGAGCAGGACGGTGCCGATGGCGCCGAAGTCCATGCCCTGGCCGGGGGTGAAGTGGACGGCGGAGAGCAGGTCGGCGACGCCGCCCTCGCCGTGGGCGCGCAGCCCGTCGATGACCTGGTCCTTGGACATGCCGGTCTGGAAGCGGGCGCCGACGACACCGGCGAAGATCAGGTCGGTGGCGTCGCCGAGGATCTTGGGGCCGATGACGGCGCAGCCGATGCCGAGCACGCCGAGGACCAGGACGCCGATCAGGGTGTTGCGTTCGGGGCGCAGCAGGCCGAGGACGCGCTTGCCGGAGCCCTTGAAGTCCATGGACTTCTCGGTGCCCTGGCCGCCCATGAAGCGGCCGGGGCCGGCCGGGCCGCGCCGGGCGGCGGCGGCCTGGGAGTCGCTGGGCAGTTCGGCGCTCTTCGGGTCGTCCGCCGGGGCGTCCTGGGGGGCGCCGTCTCTCGGGGCCGGCCCCTTGGTCAGGTCGGGCTTGTTGCCGGGCGTGGTCACGCCGCCTCCTGCTCGGTGAGCTGGGAGAGCACGATCTCCCGGTACGTCGGGTTGTCGGCCATCAGCTCGTGGTGGGTTCCACTGCCGACGACGGCGCCCTCGTCGAGGACGATGATCCGGTCGGCGTCGCGGATGGTGGACACGCGCTGGGCGACGATCAGGACGGTGGCGTCGGAGGTCTCGCGGGCGAGGGCCTTGCGGAGCCGGGCGTCGGTGGCGTAGTCGAGCGCGGAGAAGGAGTCGTCGAAGAGGTAGACGGAGGGCCGGCGGACCAGGGTCCGGGCGATGGCCAGGCGTTGGCGCTGGCCGCCGGAGACGTTGCCGCCGCCCTGGGCGATGGGGGCGTCCAGGCCTTCGGGCAGCTTCTCGACGAACTCCTTGGCCTGGGCGATGTCCAGGGCGTGCCAGAGCTCCTCGTCGGTGGCGTCGGGCCGGCCGTAGCGGAGGTTGCTGGCGATGGTGCCGGAGAAGAGGTAGGGCTTCTGCGGGACGATGCCGACGCTCTCGGCGATCGCGGCGGGGGCGAGTTCGCGGACGTCGACGCCGTCGAGCAGGACCCGGCCGGAGGTGACGTCGAAGAGCCGGGGGACGAGGCCGAGCAGGGTGGACTTGCCGCTGCCGGTGGAGCCGATGATGGCGGTGGTCTGGCCGGGGCCGGCGGTGAGGTCGATGCCGCGCAGCACCGAGGCCTCGGCGCCGGGGTAGCGGAAGTCGACGCCGCGCAGTTCCAGGTTGCCGCGGTGCGGGACCTCGGTGACGGGGGTGGCGGGCGGGACGACGCTGCTGTCGGTGCCGAGGACCTCCTGGATGCGCTCGGCGCAGACCTCGGCGCGCGGCACCATCATGAACATGAAGGTGGCCATCATGACGCTCATCAGGATCTGCATCAGGTAGGAGAGGAACGCGGTGAGCGCGCCGATCTGCATGGCGCCGCTGTCGATGCGGTGGGCGCCGAACCAGAGCACGGCGACGCTGGAGACGTTCACCACCAGCATGACGGCGGGGAACATGACGGACATCAGCCGGCCGACCTGGCCGGAGACCTGGGTGAGGTCCTCGTTGGCGCCGGCGAAGCGGGCCTGCTCCTGGTCGTCCTTGACGAAGGCGCGGATGACCCGGATGCCGGTGATCTGCTCGCGCAGGACGCGGTTCACGGTGTCGATCCGCACCTGCATGCTGCGGAACCTGGGGCGCAGCGCGCGGACCAGCAGGACCACGACGACGCCGAGCGCGGGGATGACGGCGAGCAGCAGGCCGGAGAGCGGGACGTCCTGGTTGAGCGCCATGATGATGCCGCCGACGCACATGATCGGTGCGGCGACCATGAGCGTGAAGCTCATCAGGGCGAGCATCTGGACCTGCTGGACGTCGTTGGTGGTGCGGGTGATCAGCGAGGGGGCGCCGAACTGGCCGACCTCGCGGGCGGAGAAGCTCTGCACCCGGTCGAAGACGGCGGCGCGGACGTCCCGGCCGAAGGCCATCGCGGTGCGGGCGCCGTAGTAGACCGCGCCGATGGAGCAGAGGGCCTGGAGGACGGTGACCGCGATCATCACCCCGCCGACGCGCAGGATGTAGCCGGTGTCGCCCTTGACCACGCCGTTGTCGATGATGTCGGCGTTGAGCGTCGGCAGGTAGAGCGCCGCCAGGGTGGACACCAGCTGGAGCAGCACCAGCAGGGTGATCGGTCGGGAGTACGGGCGCAGGTACGCCCTCAGCAGTCTGATCAGCACTAGCACACTCTTGTCGTCGCCGGTCGGGTTCGCACCCCAATTCTCGGTGTTCTGTAGCGTCGTACAGGTCATTCGGCGTCCGGGAGCCGGAGGTTTGCCGGTCCTTTGCCGAACGGCGGGGTGCGGCACCGGTCGCGCGGGGTCGTGCCGTCGGGCGCCGCCCCCTTACGGAATGACCGGTTTCCCCCTAGGCTGCTGATTGCCCCTTTGTTACTGACCGGTACCGCTCAGGTGAACGGGGGCCCGGCGACCGCCCCCACGGACGCCGCGACAATCCCTCAGACGGCCACCCGCCACCGGAGGTCCTCGTTGAGTTCCGCGCAGTCCCTGATCGACTCCGGCAGGCCCGACCTCGTCGCCGGGCGCCCCGCCTCCGTCGCCCACCTGTTCCTGGAGCGGGTCGCCCTGACCCCGAACGCCGAGGCCTACCGCTACCCCTCGCCCGTGGACGAGCAGGCCGCCGACGGCGCGCCCGGCGCCGAGCAGTGGCGCTCGCTCACCTGGGCGCAGACCGCGGTCCGGGTCAAGGCGGTGGCCGCCGGCCTGATGGCGCTCGGCATCCGGCCCGAGGACCGGGTGGCCCTGGCCTCCTCGACCCGCCTGGAGTGGATCGTCGCCGACCTCGGCGCCATGTGCGCGGGCGCCGCGATCACCACCGTCTACCCCAGCACCAACGCGGACGAGACCGCGTTCATCCTCTCCGACTCCGGCTCCCGGGCGCTGTTCGCCGAGAACGAGGCCCAGCTGGCCAAGGCCGTCGGGCAGCTCGACCAGCTGCCCGAGCTGCGCACCGTGATCCTCTTCGACGCGCCCGCCGAGGCCCCCGAGACCGGCGGCCTGGACCTGATCACCCTCGCCGAGCTGGAGGAGCGCGGCGCCCGGTACCTGGCGGAGCACCCGGACGCGGTGGAGAAGGCCGTCGACGGGCTCGGCAAGGAGCAGCTGGCCACCCTCATCTACACCTCCGGCACCACCGGCCGCCCCAAGGGCGTGCGCCTGGTGCACGACTGCTGGGCGTACGAGGGCCGGGCGCAGGAGGCCAGCGGCCTGCTGGGCCCCGACGACGTGCAGTTCATGTGGCTGCCGCTGTCCCACGTGTTCGGCAAGACGCTGATCTCCGGGCAGATCGCCACCGGGCACGTGATGGCGGTGGACGGCCGGGTGGACCGGATCATCCACAACCTGCCGGCGATCCGGCCGACCATCATGGCCTCCGCGCCGCGCATCTTCGAGAAGGTCTACAACGGCATCGCGGGCCGGGCCCGGGCCGAGGGCGGCGCCAAGTACAAGATCTTCCTGTGGGCGGCCAAGGTCGCCCGCGAGCACGCCCGGGCGGTCCAGGAGAGCCGGGTCGCCACCGGCACCGAGAGCGCCCCGCTCGGCCTGCGGGTGCAGCACGCGCTGGCCGACAAGCTGGTGTACGCGAAGATCCGGGCGGCCTTCGGCGGCCGGCTGCGCGGCGCGGTCTCCGGCAGCGCCGCGCTCGCCCCGGAGATCGGCTACTTCTTCATCGGCGCCGGGGTGCCGATCCTGGAGGGCTACGGCCTGAGCGAGACCAGCGCCGGCTCCTGCGTCAACCGGGCCGAGGACGTGCGGATCGGCACCGTGGGCCGCCCGCTGCCCGGCACCGAGGTGCGGATCGCCGAGGACGGCGAGATCCTGCTGCGCGGCCCCGGCGTCATGCGCGGCTACCACAACCTGCCGGAGAAGACCGCCGAGGTGCTGGAGCCGGACGGCTGGTTCCACACCGAGGACATCGGCGAGCTCGGCCCGGACGGCTTCCTGCGGATCACCGACCGCAAGAAGGACCTGTTCAAGACCTCCGGCGGCAAGTACGTGGCGCCCAGCGAGGTCGAGGGCAAGTTCAAGGCGGTCTGCCCGTTCGTCAGCAACATCCTGGTGATCGGCAACGGCCGCAACTACTGCACCGCGCTGATCGGCCTGGACGAGGCGGTCCTGCTGCCGTGGGCCGCCGAGCACGGCCTGGCCGGGAAGTCCTACGCCGAGCTGGCCGCCGAGCCGGCCGTCCACGAGCTGGTCGAGGGCTTCGTCAAGCGGGTCAACGGCGACCTCCAGCGCTGGCAGACGATCAAGAAGTTCCACCTGCTGCCGCGCGACCTCGACATCGAGCACGGCGAGCTCACCCCGAGCCTGAAGATCAAGCGCCCGGTGGTCGAGCGGACCTACGCCGACGCGGTCACCGCCATGTACGCGGGCGCCAACGAGGCCTGACCGGCCCCGCTCCCGTACGGCCCGCCGGGTTCGGTCGGGCCGTACGGGACAATGGGCTCATGCCCTCCGCACTCCCCGACGGCGATCCGGTGCCGTCCGACGGTTCCCTGCCCGCGCACGCCCTCGACGGGCTGGGCGACCGGCCGTTCGGCTTCTACCTGCACGTGCCGTACTGCGCCAGCCGCTGCGGCTACTGCGACTTCAACACCTACACCGCCACCGAGCTGCGCTCCTCCGGGGCCGTCGCCTCCCAGGAGACCTACGCGGACAACGTGGTCGCCGAGATCCGCCACGCCCGGAAGGTGCTGGGCTCCGCCGACCTGCCGGTGCACACCGTCTTCCTCGGCGGCGGCACCCCGACCCTGCTGCCCGCCCGCGACCTGGTGAAGATGCTCGCCGCGATCCGCGAGGAGTTCGGGCTCGCCGACGGCGCCGAGGTCACCACCGAGGCCAACCCGGAGTCCGTCGACCCGGCGTACCTGGCCGAACTGCGCGAGGGCGGCTACAACCGGCTCTCCTTCGGCATGCAGAGCGCCCGCCCGCACGTCCTGAAGCTGCTCGACCGCCACCACACCCCGGGCCGCCCCGAGGCCTGCGTGGCCGAGGCCCGCGCGGCCGGCTTCGAGCACGTCAACCTCGACCTCATCTACGGCACCCCGGGCGAGTCCGACGACGACTGGCGGGCCTCCCTGGACGCCGCCATCGGCGCCGGCCCCGACCACGTGTCCGCGTACTCGCTGATCGTCGAGGAGGGCACCCGGCTCGCCGCCCGCGTCAAGCGCGGCGAACTGCCGATGATCGACGACGACGTGCACGCCGACCGCTACCTGATCGCCGAGGAGGCGCTCGCCGCCGCCGGCTACTCCTGGTACGAGGTCTCCAACTGGGCCACCACCCCCGAGGGCCGCTGCCGCCACAACGAGCTCTACTGGACCGGCGGCGACTGGTGGGGCGCCGGCCCCGGCGCCCACAGCCACGTCGGCGGCGTCCGCTGGTGGAACGCCAAGCACCCCGCCGCCTACGCCCGGGCCCTCGCCGAGCACCGCACCCCGGCCCAGGCCCGCGAGGTGCTCGCCGACGAGGACCGCCGCGTCGAACGCATCCTCCTGGAACTCCGCCTGGCCGACGGCATCCCCCTCGACCTCCTCACCGACACCGGCCGCGAGGCCGCCGACCGGCACCTCGCCGACGGCCTCCTCGCCCCCGCCCCCTACGCCCGGGGCCGCGCCACCCTCACCCTCCAGGGCCGCCTCCTGGCCGACGCCGTCGTACGTGACCTGGTGGACTGAGTGTCGTTAACGTGGGTGTCAGCCGTCGGAGGGAGCGCGCAGTGACCGCCATCGATGACCGGATGACGGGGATCTTCGAGAACCTGGAGGTCCCGGAAGGCTTCAAAGCCGAGCTCATCAGGGGGGAAATCGTGATGATGGCCGGGCCGGACCTGGTCCACAACATCATTGTCGAATCCATCCGGGACCAGATCCCGCGGGCTCGGTGGTACCGCCTGACCACACAGGACATCGATCTTCCCGGGTTGACGAGCGAGCCCCAACCGGATCTCGTCGTCTTCGAGCGGGACGCCTTCGAGGGCCCCGGCCGCCTGGTCCCCGCGCCCGTCCTCACGTTGGTGGTCGAGGTCGTCTCCAAGACCAGTGTTCTCCGTGACTACCGGACCAAGCGGGAGTTGTACGCCGAGGGCGGGATTCCCGTGTACCTGGTCGTCGACCCGATCAAGGCGGTCTGTGTGCTCCTGGCCGAGCCGACGCGGGCGAGTGCCTCGGGACTGCCGGACTACAGGGTCGAGCGAACCGCCAAGTTCGGCGAGCCCATCCCGGTGGACCTGCTCGGCATCACGCTGGACACCACGGAGTTCCAGCCCTACTCCTGACGGTCGGCCTGACCTCCCGGAGTCGGCTGCTCGGCCGGCTCCGGGTAACCGATGACGGCAAAGTCGATCCTGCCTTCGGTGACCATCGTGCGCATGCGGGCCAGAGCAGCGGTGCGGCGGTTCCGCATCGCCGTGTCGCAGTGCTCGTATGGCGGCCGGGACATGGCGACCTCCGGGTCGGGGCGAACTCCTGAAGAGAATATCCGCGTTTGCGGGATCACTCCGGCAGGGCCGTGAAGTCGATCAGTTCCTCGACCCGGCCCAGGAGTTCGGGCTCCAGGTCCTTGTAGGAGTCCACCTTCGAGAGGATGTGCTTCCAGGCCGCGGGGGTGTCCACCGGCCAGCCGAGGCGGCGGCAGGTGCCCTCCTTCCAGTCCTCGCCCCTTGGGACGGCGGGCCAGGCGGGGATGCCGACGCTCGACGGCTTCACGGCCTGCCAGATGTCGATGTAGGGGTGGCCGACGACCAGCACCGAGTCGCCGGTGACCCGGGCGGCGATGCGGTGCTCCTTCGTGCCCGGGAGCAGGTGGTCGACCAGGACGCCGAGGCGGCGGCCGGGGCCGGGGGCGAAGTCGGCGACGATCGCGGGCAGGTCGTCGATGCCGCGCAGGTACTCGACGACCACGCCCTCGATCCGCAGGTCGTCGCCCCAGACCCGTTCGACCAGCTCCGCGTCGTGCCGGCCCTCGACGTAGATGCGGGACTCGCGGGCGACCCGGGCGCGGGCGCCGGGCACGGCGATCGAGCCGGAGGCGGTGCGGCCCGGGGTGCGGGCGGGGGCCGGGCCGGCCGGGCGGACCAGGGTGACGACCCTGCCCTCCAGCAGGAAGCCGCGCGGCACCAGCGGGAACACCCGGTGCTTGCCGAACCGGTCCTCCAGGGTGACGGTGAACCCCTCGGCGGTCTTCTCGCAGCGCACCACCGCCCCGCAGTAGCCGGTCGCCGCCTCCTCGACCACCAGGTCCCGCTCGGCGGGCACCTCCGGGGCGGGGGCCTGCTTCTTCCACGGCGGGGTCAGGTCGGGTCCGTACTGGCGGCTGCGCATACGGGTGATCATAGGGAGGGCGGACGGCGCGTCAGAGGCCCGGCGCGCCCCAGACCGGGAACCAGCGGCTCAGGTCCTTCTCCAGCCGCAGGTCGTTCCCCAGCATCGCGTTGACCTGCAGTTCCAGCGGGCTGTCGCGCCGCTCCCCGCCGCCGGGCACCGGGGCGAAGGGGTAGAACGTCCCCCGCTTGTAGAGGTAGACGAGGGCCAGCGACCGCCCGTCCGGATCGCGGAAGCCGACCAGCGAGCAGAGCAGCTGCGGCCCGAAGCCGTTCGCCTCCAGTTCGCTGTTGACCGCGTGCAGGTCGTTGACCAGCTCGGGCAGCTCCTCGGGCCGGTGCCGGGCGAGCAGCCAGGAGTAGCCGTAGCCGTCCTTGGAGGCCTCCACGGGGACGCCGCCGCGCCCGGTGTCGGCGTCCAGCAGCGCCCGGACCTGCTGCTGGACCTGGACGAAGGCCGCGCCCTCGACGGCCGCGAAGCAGACCGAGCCGAGCCCGGTGGGGGTGAACCCGGCCCCGGCCTCCAGGGTGAGCGCGGCGGACGGCACGCCGAACAGCTGGTCGAGGTCGGGCTTGACGGGCTTGGTGCGGCCGAACAGGGCGTCCAGGATTCCCACGGCGGTCCTCTCGGGTCGAATACTGGGGCTCAGCGGCTCAGCGGCTCAGCGGCTCAGCGGCCGAGCTGCTCGGAGATCTTCGCCAGCTGCTCCAGCCGCTTCTCCAGGCTCGGGTGGGTGGAGAACAGCTGCGAGGCGGCCTCCCGGGCGCTCAGCGCGGGGGCGAAGTAGAAGGCGTTGTACGGCTGGGCCTGGCGCAGGTCCTTGCTGGGGATGGCCGCGATCTGCCCGGTCACCTTGGTGAGCGCCGAGGCGAGGGCGCTGGGGTGTCCGGTGAGCTGGGCGGCGGCCCGGTCGGCGGCGAGTTCGCGGTAGCGGGACAGCAGCCGGGTGAGCAGGAAGCTGATCGCGTAGACGACGATCGACACCAGCGGGATGATCAGCGCCAGGATCGCCGCGTTCTGGTCGTTGTTGTTGCGCCCGCCGCCCATGAACCCGCCGTACATCGCGATCCGGGTCATCGCCCCGGCGAGGACGCCGAGGAAGCCGGCGATCGTCATCACCGCGACGTCCCGGTGGGCGACGTGCGACAGCTCGTGGGCGAGGACGCCCTCCAGTTCCTCGGGCTCCAGCCGGCGCAGCAGCCCGGTGGTCACGCAGACCACCGCGTTCTGCGGGTTGCGGCCGGTGGCGAAGGCGTTCGGCATGTCGTTGTCGGCGACCGCCACGCGGGGCTTGGGCATGTCGGCCAGGGCGCAGAGCCGGTCGATGGTGCCGTGCAGCTGGGGGAACTGCTCCGGGGACACCTGGTGGGCGCCCATCGCCCGTTCGGTGATCTTGTCGCTGAACCAGAACTGGGCCACGAACAGCCCGCCGGAGATCAGGACGATCAGTGGCCAGGCGCCGCGCAGCAGCGCGATCAGCAGGCCGGTGAAACCGACGTACAGCAGCCCGATCACGAACATCGTCGCGACCATGCGGCCGGTCAGGCCGCGGTCCGGCGCGAAACGGGTGTGCTGGCCCGAGCTCGACATCGCTTGCTCCTCCATTCGCCGTCGCTTTCGATGCTGCCACCCGGACGGCCTCCCGGCACCACCCCGGCGCCGGGAGGATCGAACCGCCGGGGCCCCGCGGGCCGTGAGCGGAACTGCGGGGAGGATCACCCCGGTCCGGCCGTTCCTGCCGTAGGGCCCGGGCCTTACACTGGCAGGTACGGTTTTGGCACTCGCGTGTTCAGAGTGCCAGGGCGAGGGCCTCCGGAGCGGCCCGCAGCAGCAAGGGACACAGTCGGACAACGTGCGAAGACGGAGGTGCGCGCCCCATGGCCGGTGAGGTCCGCCAGCTGGACGAACGCAAGCTCGCCGTGCTCCGCGCGATCGTGCAGGACTACGTGGGCACCGAGGAGCCGGTCGGCTCCAAGGCCCTGGTGGAACGGCACAACCTCGGGGTCTCGCCGGCGACCGTCCGCAACGACATGGCGGCGCTGGAGGAGGAGGGCTACATCCACCAGCCGCACACCAGCGCCGGCCGCATCCCGACTGACAAGGGGTACCGCCTCTTCGTCGACAAGCTCGCCGAGATCAAGCCGATGAGCGCCCCCGAGCGCCGGGCCATCCGGCACTTCCTGGACGGCGCGGTCGACCTGGACGACGTGGTCGCGCGCACCGTGCGGCTGCTCGCCCAGCTGACCCGGCAGGTCGCGGTGGTGCAGTACCCCTCGCTGACGCGCTCCACCGTCCGGCACATCGAGCTGGTGGCGCTGGCCCCGGCCAAGGTGATGCTGGTGCTGATCACCAACACCGGCCGGGTCGAGCAGCGGATGGTCGACTGCCCGGGCCCGGTCGGCGAGACGGTGCTGGCGGACCTGCGGGCCCGGATCAACGCGAGGGCCGCCGGCCGGCGCCTCCCGGAGGTCCCGGGGCTGCTGGAGGAGCTGCCGGCGCAGTTCGAGCCGGCCGAGCGGCCGACCGTCAGCACGGTCCTGGCGACCCTGTTCGAGACGCTCGCCGAGCAGAACGAGGAGCGGATCATGCTGGCCGGCACGGCCAACCTGACCCGCTTCGGGCACGACTTCCCGCTCAGCATCCAGCCGGTGCTGGAGGCCCTGGAGGAGCAGGTCGTCCTGCTCCGCCTCCTGGGTGAGACCGCGGACGCCGCGATGACGGTCCGGATCGGGCGGGAGAACACCTACGAGGGGCTGACGTCCACCTCCATCGTCTCGGTCGGCTACGGTTCGGGCGACGAGAGCGTGGCCAAACTGGGTGTGATCGGTCCGACCCGGATGGACTACCCGGGCACAATGGGGGCGGTGCGAGCGGTGGCGCGGTACGTGGGCCAGATCCTGGCCGAGTCCTAGCAGAGGCCGCCGTCGGAAATCCGGCGGCGGTGACCAGTCGCAGCACTACTACAGGCGGAACAAGCGGAGCATTTGGTGGCCACGGACTACTACGCGGTACTCGGCGTCCGACGGGATGCGGGGCAGGACGAGATCAAGAAGGCGTTCCGGCGCCTGGCGCGCGAACTGCACCCGGACGTCAACCCGGACCCGAAGACGCAGGAGCGGTTCAAGGAGATCAACGCCGCTTACGAGGTGCTCTCCGATCCGCAGAAGCGCCAGGTCTACGACCTCGGCGGGGACCCGCTGTCCCCGGGCGGCGGCGGCGCGGGCGGCTTCGGCGCCGGCGCGGCGGGCTTCGGCTTCTCCGACATCATGGACGCCTTCTTCGGCGCCGCGGCCGGCCAGCGCGGCCCGCGCTCGCGCACCCGCCGTGGCCAGGACGCCATGATCCGGCTGGAGATCACCCTGGAGGAGGCCGCTTTCGGCACCACCAAGGAGCTCCAGGTCGACACCGCCGTCACCTGCACCACGTGCAGCGGCGAGGGCGCGGCCCCCGGCACCTCGGCGCAGACCTGTGACATGTGCCGCGGCAAGGGCGAGGTCTCCCAGGTCACCCGGTCCTTCCTGGGCCAGGTCATGACCTCCCGCCCCTGCCCGCAGTGCCAGGGCTTCGGCACCGTCGTGCCGACCCCGTGCCCGGAGTGCGCCGGCGACGGCCGGGTGCGGGCCCGCCGCACCCTGACCGTCAAGATCCCGGCCGGTGTCGACAACGGCACCCGGATCCAGCTGGCCGGCGAGGGCGAGGTCGGCCCCGGCGGCGGCCCGGCCGGCGACCTGTACGTCGAGATCGCCGAGACCACCCACACCATCTTCCAGCGGCGCGGGGACGACCTGCACTGCACCGTCACCATCCCGATGACGGCGGCCGCGCTCGGCACCCAGGTGCCGCTGCAGACCCTGGACGGCCTGGAGGAGGTCGACATCCGGCCCGGCACCCAGTCCGGCCAGTCGATCCCGCTGCACGGCCGGGGCATCACCCACCTGCGCGGCGGCGGCCGGGGCGACCTGATAGTGCACGTCGAGGTGAAGACGCCCAGCAAGCTCGACCCCGAGCAGGAGGAGCTGCTGCGCCGCCTCGCGGTGCTGCGCGGCGAGGAGCGGCCGTCCGGCCAGTTCGCGCCGGGCCAGCAGGGCCTCTTCTCCCGGCTGAAGGACGCCTTCAACGGCCGGTAGCCGTCCGCGGAGGGGTGCCGGGGGGAAACGACCCCGGCACCCCTTTCGCGTGTCCGTCCCACTTCCGCACGAAAGAGGTTCCCCGTCATGACCGCGCCCGTCTTCGTCGTCGAGACCGAGCGGATCGCCGCCGCCGCGCCCGGGGCCGTGGTGCGCCTGGACGGCCCGGAGGGGCGGCACGCGGCCGCGGTGAAGCGGCTGGAGCCCGGCGAGGCGGTGACCCTGGCCGACGGGCTGGGGCTCGGCGTGGACGGCACCGTCGCCGAGGTGCTCGGCAAGGACGCGATCGACGTGCGCGTCGCCGCCGTGCGCCGCGAGCCGGAGCCCGCGCCGCGGATCGTCGTGGTCCAGGCGCTGCCCAAGGGCGACCGCGGCGAGCTGGCCGTGGAGACCATGACCGAGGTCGGCGTGGACGTGGTGATCCCGTGGGCCGCCTCGCGCTGCATCACCCAGTGGAAGGGCGAGCGCGGCGCCAAGGCGCTCGCCAAGTGGCGGGCCACCGCCCGGGAGGCGGGCAAGCAGTCCCGCCGGCTGCGCTTCCCCGAGGTCCGCGAGCCGATGACCACCCGGCAGCTGGCGCCCGTCCTGGCGGGGGCCGCGTTCGCCGCCGTGCTGCACGAGGAGGGCGCCGAGCCGCTGGCGCACGCCGTCCTGCCGGAGGCCGGGGACATCGTCCTGGTGGTCGGCCCGGAGGGCGGGGTCTCCCCGGAGGAGCTGGCGGCCTTCGCCGGGGCGGGCGCCGGGCCGTACCGGCTGGGCCCCTCGGTGCTGCGCACCTCGACCGCCGGGGTGGCCGCCGGCGCGCTGCTGCTCGGGCGCACCGGCCGCTGGTCGTAGCGCCCCGGCACGCCCTGGCACGCTCCCCGGCGCGCCCCCGTACACCCGGCGGCGACCGCGTCACGGCCGTCCGCGGGCGGCGCCGGGAGTCTGCGAAAAACGGCGCGGACGGTCCGTGCACCTGCCTAGGCTGGCCGGGTGACGGACTCCCTGAACGCCTCCCCGAACTCCTCGGCGGGCGCCTACCTTCGCCATCCCCACCTGCACGGCGACCTGCTCGCCTTCGTCGCCGAGGACGACCTCTGGCTCGCCCCGCTGGACGGCGGCCGGGCCTGGCGGCTGACGGCGGACCACCTGCCGGTCCACCACCCGAGGTTCTCCCCGGACGGGCGGCACCTCGCCTTCACCTCCGCCCGGGACGGCGCCCCCGAGGTGCACGTGGTGCCGGTGGACGGCGGCCCCTCGCGCCGGCTCACCCACTGGGGCAGCCACCAGACCCGGGTGCTGGGCTGGACCGCCGACGGCCGTCCGATCGCCGCCACCGGGGCCGGTGAGGCCAGTCCGCGCCGCACCTGGGCGCACGCCGTGCCGCTGGACGGCGGCGAGCCGCAGCGGCTGCCGTACGGGCCGGTCGGCGGGCTCGCCTTCGAGCCGGGTGGTGACCGGGTGCTGCTGAGCAGCGTCAACGGCCGCGATCCGGCCTGGTGGAAGCGGTACCGGGGCGGGCGGGCCGGAAAGCTGTGGCTCGGCCGGGAGGAGTTCGCCCGGGTGCACGCGGAGCTGGACGGGCAGCTGGACTCCCCGCTGTGGGTCGGGGACCGGATCGCCTTCCTGTCCGACCACGAGGGCGTCGGCGAGCTGTGGTCCAGCCGCCCGGACGGCACCGACCTGCGCCGCCACACCGCCGACCCGGACGGCTTCTACGCCCGGGGCGCCACCACCGACGGCACCCGGGTGGTCCTGCACCGGGCCGGCGACCTCTGGCTGCTGGACGACCTGGCGGGCGCCGAGCCGCGCCGGCTGGACGTCCGGCTGGCCGGCCCGCGGGCCGGGCGCCGCCCCCGCCCGGTGCCCGCCGCGCACTGGCTGGACTCCGTCGCCCCCGACCGCACCGGCCGGGGCAGCGCCGTGGTGGTGCGCGGCGGCGTGCACTGGCTGACCCACCGCGAGGGCCCGGCCCGGGTGCTGGACGAGACCCCGGGCGTGCGCGGGCGGCTGGCCCGGGTGGTGCCCGGCGAGGACGGCGCCCAGGGCGTGCTCTGGGTGTCCGACGCCGAGGGCGAGGACGCCCTGGAGTTCGCCCCCGACCTGCACGGCGCCGAGCGCCGCCGGCTGGCCGCGGGGCGGCTCGGCCGGGTCAACGCGCTGACGGTCTCCCCGGACGGCAAGCAGGCCGCGCTCGGCGTGCACGACGGCCGGGTGCTGCTGGTGACGCTGGCCGACGGCGCCGTGCACGAGCTGGACCGCAGCGCCGACGGCGAGCCCGGCGCCCCGGCCTTCAGCCCGGACTCGGCCTGGCTGGCCTGGTCGCGCCCGGTGCGCGGGATGGGCCCGCACTCGTTGCGCCAGATCGTGCTGGCCGACCTGGCGACCCGGACGGTCGGCGAGGTCACCCAGCCGCGCTTCGTGGACACCTCGCCCTCCTTCACCGCGGACGGCCGCTACCTGGCCTTCCTGTCGGTGCGCAACTTCGACCCGGTCTACGACGCGCACGTCTTCGACCTGTCCTTCCCGAACGGCTGCCGCCCCTACCTGGTCACGCTGGCCGCGGACACCCCCTCCCCGTTCGGGCCGCAGCGGGCCGGGCGCCCGCTCGGCGGGGAGGAGGACGAGCCGAAGGCCGGGAAGGCGGACGGCGAGCAGGCGGCGGCCGACGCCGCGCCGGTGACCAGGGTGGACCTGGACGGCATCGCCGACCGGATCATCCCCTTCCCGGTGGAGGGCGGCCGCTTCGAGGAGCTGGCCGCCGCCAAGGACGGCATGCTCTGGACCAGGGCCCCGCTGACGGGCGAACTCGGCGACGAGGCCGCCTCGTTGGACGACGACCGGCCCCGTCCGGTGCTGGAGCGCTTCGACCTGCGCAAGCGCCGGGTCGAGCAGCTGGTGCACGGCCTGGACGAGTTCTCGGTCAGCGCGGACGGCACCCGGGTCGCCGTGCTGGACCAGGGCGAGCTGAGGGTCGTCCCGGCGGACCACAAGGGCGGCGACGACGAGGAGGCCGCCGTCGACCTCGCCCGGCTGCGGGTGACCGTCGACCCGGCCGCCGAGTGGCGGCAGATGTACGCCGAGAACGGCCGGCTGATGCGGGACAACTTCTGGCGCCCCGACCTCTCCGGCGTCGACTGGGACGGGGTGCTGGAGCGCTACCGGCCGCTGGTCGAGCGGGTCGGCTCGCACGACGAACTGGTCGACCTGCTCTGGGAGGTGCACGGCGAACTCGGCACCTCGCACGCCTACGTGCTGCCGTACGGCCGGTACACCGAGCCCGCCCGGCGCCAGGGCCTGCTCGGCGCCGACCTCGTCCGGGACGGCGAGCACTGGCGGATCGGCCGGATCCTGCCCGGGGAGTCCTCCGACCCCAGGGCCCGCTCGCCGCTGGCCGCGCCCGGCGCGGCGATCCGCCCGGGCGACGCGGTGCTCGCCGTCAACGGCCGCCCGGTGGACCCGGTCACCGGCCCGGCCCCGCTGCTGGCCGGCACCGCCGGGCAGCCGGTCGAGCTGACCGTGGCCGGGAAGGACGGCAGCGACCGGCGCCACCCGGTGGTCGTCCCGCTCGCCGACGAGGAGGCGCTGCGCTACCACGACTGGGTGGCCGGGCGGCGGGCCGCGGTGCGCGAGCTGTCCGGCGGGCGGCTGGGCTACCTGCACATCCCCGACATGCAGACGGCCGGCTGGGCCCAGCTGCACCGCGACCTGAGCGCCGAGATGGCCCGGGAGGGCCTGGTCGTCGACGTCCGGGGGAACCGGGGCGGCCACACCTCGCAGCTGGTGATCGAGAAGCTGGCCCGCAAGGTCATCGGCTGGGACGTCATCCGGGACACCGACCACCCGGTGCCCTACCCGGCGGACGCCCCGCGCGGCCCGGTGGTCGCCCTCGCCGACGAGTTCACCGGCTCGGACGGCGACGTGGTCGGCGCCGCCATCCAGGTGCTCGGCATCGGCCCGGTGGTCGGCACCCGCACCTGGGGCGGGGTGATCGGCATCGACAGCCGCTATCGGCTGGTCGACGGCACCCTGGTCACCCAGCCCAAGTACGCGTTCTGGCTGGAGAAGTACGGCTGGGGCCTGGAGAACCACGGTGTCGACCCGGACGTCGAGGTGCCGTTCGCCCCGCACCACTGGGCGGCCGGCGAGGACCCGCAGCTGTCCGAGGGCGTCCGGCTCGCCCTGGCGGGGCTCGCCGAGGCCCCGGCCCGTACCGCGCCGCCGCTGCCCTGGGCGTAGCGCCCCCTGGGCGGGACGCCGGCCGGTCCGGCGTCCCGCCCCGCGCTGGCGGCGGCCGGGCACCTGAAGCACCAGCAGGCCGTCGCCGGGCTCGGCTAGGCTGCGCCCGTACGGCCCCACCACCCGACACACCGATCCCGAGGAGAGAGCCATGGCCGGCGAGCCGCAGCCCGACTGCCTGTTCTGCAAGATCGTGGCGGGCGAGATCCCGGCGACCGTGGTGCGCAAGACCGAGCGCACCCTCGCCTTCCGCGACATCGCCCCCAAGGCGCCCGTGCACGTGCTGGTGATCCCGCACGCGCACTACCCGAACGCGGCCGCGCTGGCCGCCGCCGAGCCGGAGATCGCCGGCGAACTGCTCGCCGAGGCGGGCGCGGTGGCCGCGGACGAGGGCATCAAGGACTACCGGCTGATCTTCAACACCGGTGCGGGCGCCGGGCAGACCGTCTTCCACGCACACGTCCACGTGCTCGGCGGCATGTCGATGACCGAGCGCATGGTCTGACCGCGGGTGTCCCAGCGCGAACTCGTCGTCCTCGGCACCGCCAGCCAGGTGCCCACCCGGCACCGCAACCACAACGGCTACCTGCTGCGCTGGGACGGCGAGGGCCTGCTGTTCGACCCCGGCGAGGGCACCCAGCGCCAGATGCTGCACGCCGGGGTCACGGCCACCCAGATCACCAGGATCGCGGTCACCCACTTCCACGGGGACCACTGCCTGGGTCTCGCCGGGGTGATCCAGCGGATCAACCTCGACCGGGTCCCGCACCCGGTCGACGTCTACTTCCCGGCCTCCGGCGAGGTCTACTTCGAGCGGCTGCGGCACTCCACCGCCTACCACGAGACGGCCGTGCTGCGGCCCCGGCCGATCGACGAGCCCGGGCCGCTGCCCGCGCCCGGCGCCCGCTTCGCGCTGGACGCCGTCCGGCTGGACCACCCGGTGGAGTCCTTCGGCTACCGGCTGTCCGAGCCGGACGGCCGCCGGCTGGTGCCGGACCGGCTGGCCGCCCTCGGCGTGCGCGGCCCGGCGGTGGGCCGGCTCCAGCACGAGGGCGCGATCGAGGTGGACGGCCGCACCGTCACCCTGGCCGAGGTCAGCGAGCCGCGGCCGGGCCAGAGGTTCGCCTTCGTGATGGACACCCGGCTGTGCGACGGCGTGTACGCGCTCGCCGAGGGCGCCGACCTGCTGGTCGTCGAGGCGACCTTCACCGACGCCGACGCCCGGCTCGCCGAGGAGCACGGCCACCTCACCGCCGGGCAGGCCGCCAAGGCCGCCGCCGAGGCCGGGGTGCGCACCCTGGTGCTGACCCACTTCTCCCAGCGCTACCCGGACCTCGGCCAGCACCTGGCCGACGCCCGCAAGCACTTCGACGGGGAGCTGGTGCTGGCCGCCGACCTCGACCGGGTGCCCGTGCCGGCCCGCCGCCCGTCGTGACCGGCCCCGGAAACCGCGGAGGCCCCGGAGACGGCGGGGGCGCGGGAAACGGCGGAGGCCGGGGAAAGTCCCGAAAAAGGGCTCGCGCCGGCCTTCGATCTGCCGGAGCATCGACGGGTGCGGCCCCGCCGCCCGCCACGGCGATCACGCTCGCGGCGTACCCTGGTGCCCCGGAGACACCCAGCGGCACCCGAGACCACGGATGGGATGAGGCAGGCCCCAGCGCCGACCTATGAGTGACACATCGCAGACCCGTACCAACGGACAGTCGCGCCCCGAAACGACCGACGACGGCCGCGTCAGCGCCCGGATCGTGATCCCCGAGAAGCACCCGATGGTCACCCTGCTCGGCACCGCGGACTCGCTGCTGCGCGTGATCGAACAGGGCTTCCCCGCCGCCGACATCCACGTCCGCGGCAACGAGGTGACCGCCACCGGGGCCCGGGCCGAGGTCGCCCTCGTGCAGCGGCTCTTCACCGAGATGATGCTGGTGCTGCGCACCGGCCAGCCGCTGACGGAGGACTCCGTGGAGCGTTCCATCGCCATGCTCCGAAGCCAGGAGCAGGACCCGGACAGCCCGGCGCCGTCCCAGGTGTTCACCGCGAACATCCTGTCCAACCGGGGCCGCACGATCCGCCCGAAGACCCTCAACCAGCAGCGCTACGTCGACGCGATCGACAAGCACACGATCGTCTTCGGCCTCGGCCCGGCGGGCACCGGCAAGACCTACCTGGCGATGGCCAAGGCCGTCCAGGCCCTCCAGGCCAAGGAGGTCAACCGGATCATCCTGACCCGCCCGGCGGTCGAGGCGGGGGAGCGGCTGGGCTTCCTGCCCGGCACCCTCTACGAGAAGATCGACCCGTACCTGCGCCCGCTGTACGACGCGCTGCACGACATGATGGACCCGGACTCCATCCCGCGCCTGATGGCGGCCGGCACCATCGAGGTCGCCCCGCTCGCGTACATGCGCGGCCGTACCCTCAACGACGCCTTCATCATCCTCGACGAGGCCCAGAACACCTCGCCCGAGCAGATGAAGATGTTCCTCACCCGCCTCGGGTTCAACTCCCGGGTGGTGGTCACCGGCGACACCAGCCAGATCGACCTCCCGGGCGGCACCCGCAGCGGACTCAAGGTCGTCCAGGACATCCTGGCCGACGTGCCCGACATCCACTTCTCCGTCCTCACCAGCACCGACGTGGTCCGCCACAAGCTGGTCGGCCGGATCGTGGACGCCTACGAGCGCTGGGACGCCCGCCAGGAGGCGGAGGAGGCCGCCCCGGCGGCCCGCAAGCCCGCCCAGCGGCGCCCCGGCAAGGCCACCGCGGCCCGCGCGCCCCGCGCACCCCGACAGTCCCATCGCACCGAAAGCTGAGCACAGAGCCCGTCATGTCGATCGACATCGCCAACGAGTCCGGTTGGGAGGCCGACGAGGAAGCCATCCTCGACGTCGCCCGCTTCGCACTGGACAAGATGCGGATCCACCCGCAGTCCGAACTGTCCGTGATCCTGGTGGACAGTGCGGCGATGGAGGAGCTGCACATCCAGTGGATGGACCTGCCCGGCCCGACCGACGTGATGTCCTTCCCGATGGACGAGCTGCGTCCCGGCAAGGAGGGCGACGAGCTGCCGCAGGGCCTGCTCGGCGACATCGTGCTCTGCCCCGAGGTCGCCGAGCAGCAGGGCCTGGCGGCCCCCTCCAAGCACTCGATGGACGAGGAGCTGCAGCTGCTCACCGTGCACGGCGTGCTGCACGTCCTCGGCTACGACCACGAGGAGCCGGAGGAAGAGGAGGAGATGTTCGCCCTCCAGAAGCGCATCCTGGACGACTGGCGGACGGGCCGGGGCCTCGGCGGCATCTCCCCGGCCCCCACCACCCACTGAGCGCGGAGCCCGAACCCCTGTGAGTGGTGAGAGTACGAGCTTCATCCTCGGTGCCGTGCTGCTCGTCGTGCTCGGCTGGCTGGCCGCGTGCGCCGAGGCGGGCATCTCCCGGGTCTCCCGGTTCCGGGCGGAGGAGGCGGTGCGCAGCGGCCGGCGCGGCTCCGCGCGGCTGCTGACCGTCGCCTCCGACCCGATCCGCTACCTCAACCTGGCCACCCTGATCCGGGTGGCCAGCGAGATGGCGGCGGCCGTCCTGGTCACCGTGGTGTGCGTGCGCAACGTGACGCCCACCTGGCAGGCCGTCCTGCTGGCGTTCGGCGTGATGGTGCTGGTGTCCTTCGTCGCGGTGGGGGTCTCGCCGCGCACGATCGGGCGCCAGCACCCGCTCACCACCGCGACCGCGGCCTCCTTCGTGCTGCTGCCGCTGGCGGCGGTGCTGGGCCCGATCCCGCGGCTGCTGATCCTGCTCGGCAACGCGCTGACCCCGGGCAAGGGCTACCGGGAGGGTCCGTTCGCCTCGGAGGCGGAGCTGCGGGCCCTGGTGGACCTCGCCGAGAAGGACGACCTGATCGAGGACGAGGAGCGCCGGATGGTGCACTCGGTCTTCGAGCTGGGCGACACCATCGTGCGCGAGGTGATGGTGCCGCGCACCGACCTGGTGATGATCGAGCGGCACAAGACCGTCCGGCAGGCGCTGACCCTGGCGCTGCGCTCGGGCTTCTCGCGCATCCCGGTGGTCGGCGACAACGAGGACGACGTGGTCGGCATCGTCTACCTCAAGGACCTGGTGCGGCGCACCCACATCAACCGGGAGGCGGAGTCCGAGGAGGTCGGCGCGGTGATGCGGCCGGCCGTCTTCGTCCCGGACTCCAAGCCGGCCGGCGACCTGCTGCGCGAGATGCAGCAGCGCCGCTCGCACGTGGCGATCGTGATCGACGAGTACGGCGGCACGGCCGGCCTGGTCACCATCGAGGACGTCCTGGAGGAGATCGTCGGCGAGATCACCGACGAGTACGACCGGGAGATCGCCCCGGTGGAGGACCTCGGGGACGGCTCGTACCGGATCACCGCCCGGCTGCTGGTGGAGGACCTGGGCGAGCTGTTCGGCATCGAGCTGGAGGACGAGGACGTCGAGACCGTCGGCGGCCTGCTGGCCAAGCACCTGGGCCGGGTGCCGATCCCCGGTTCCTCCTGCGAGATCCCGCTGCCCGACCCGGTGGCGGGCGGCCTGTCCGGCATCCTGCTGACCGCCGAGTCCTCGGCGGGCCGCCGCAACCGGATCGGCTCGATGGTCGCCGCCCCCGTCCGCCGCACCGAGGACGCCGAGGAGCCGGCGGGCGAGTAGCGGGTGGGCGGTCGCCGAGCGACCATGGAGGGCATGACGCACAAACTTCGCGCGGAGTACGGCCCGCAGGGGGCGGCCGGCGGAGTCAAGTCCTGGCACGTGGTGCGGGACGAGGACCTGTCGGTGGCGCTCTGCGGCCGGACCATGTCCGACGACGCCGAGACGCGGCCCGAGGAGGAGTGGGGCACCGGGTTGCGCTGCTGCCAGCAGTGCGGCTCGCTCTACATGCACGAGGTGCCGCACATGCAGGGGAGCCACCCCTACAGCTAGGCACCCGGCTGGACCATGGCCGAGCTCTGGAGGTCGCCATGAAGCTGCAAGACGAACTGCCCACCGTCGACCGTCGGCTCGCCATGGTGTGGCGGGTCGGGGCGGGGCTCGGGGGGGTCTTCCTGATCGTGTTCGGGTGCCTGGGGCTGGCCGGCGAGCCCGGCTTCCTGGCCACCCACGGCGACCGGATCGCCGGGCTGTCGACCAACGGGGCGCTGAGCATCCTGTCCATCGTGGCGGGCGCGGTCCTGGTGCTGGGGGCGGTGGTCGGCGGGAACTTCGCGTCCAACCTCAACATGGCGGTGGGCGTGCTGTTCGTCCTGTCGGGCTTCTACGGCCTGACGGTGCTCGGGCGGCCGGACGCCAACATCCTCAACTTCCGGATGTCGAACGTGCTGTTCGCGTTCATCTTCGGCATCGTCCTGACGACCTTCGGCATGTACGGCCGGGTGAGCAGCCACCTGCCGCACGACAACCCGTTCTGGCGGCAGCGGATCGAGCACGAGCAGGCGCGGCCGACCGGGGCCGCGAAGACCTTCGTCAAGGTCCTCAAGCCGAACCCGGGGCCCACCCACCCG
The DNA here is from genome assembly GCF_042802135.1 of Kitasatospora sp. NPDC057512. NCBI lineage: Bacteria > Bacillati > Actinomycetota > Actinomycetes > Kitasatosporales > Streptomycetaceae > Kitasatospora > Kitasatospora sp. NPDC057512. The sequence continues at coordinate 448 of NZ_JBHVET010000045.1, read as the reverse complement.
GTCGGCCACTGAGCGGCGCCCGGTGCCTATGCTCGGCGGCATGAGTGACATCGTCGAGCTCGACCCCGAAGACAAGAAGATCATCACCCTGGCCCGCTCGGTCCGCGCCCGCAACGGCGTGGCCGAGGGGGCCGCGGTGCGTGACGAGACCGGGCGCACCTACGTGGCCGGGACGGTCGCGCTGGAGTCGCTGCGGCTGAGCGCCCTGCAGACGGCGGTGGCGATGGCGGTGGCCAGCGGCGCCCGGTCGCTGGAGGCGGCGGCCGTGGTGAGCGAGGCGGAGCAGCCGGCCGAGACGGACCTGGCGGCCGTACGGGACCTGGGCGGGGCCGGGACGCCGGTGCTGCTGGCCGGGCCGGACGGGACGCTGCGGGTGTCCGCCGAGGCGCGCTGAGGCCCGTCGAGGGGCCCGTACGGGGCCGCCGGGGGCCCGTACAGGCCTTTCGGC
>NZ_JBHVET010000044.1:0-23537 GCF_042802135.1 Kitasatospora sp. NPDC057512 | reverse complement strand
GGCCGCCGACGGCCATCAGGCGGGCCATCAGCGCGGAGGACGGGCCGGGCGTGCCGGTGCGGGTCAGCATGTGCTTGACGGCGCGGGCCTCGTCGACCTCGGCGAGGCAGTGCGGGCAGGTCGCCAGGTGGGCCTGGACGCGGTCGCGCGAGTCGTGGCCGAGCTCGCCGTCCAGGAAGGCGGAGAGGCGCTCGCCGAGGTGGTGGTCCTCGGCGGCGGGTGCGGCGGGGCGGACGGGGAGCGCGTGCAGCGCCGTGTCCGCGGGCAGTGCCACCGCGGGCAGCACGGGCTCACCGGGTTCGTCGCCTCCGCGACGGCCCGGCAGGGCCCAGCCCCGTCGGTTCGGGGACCGGTCGGAGGCGTCCGACCGACCCGAACCGGACCGGCTGGTTCCGCTCACGACCGCCTCCGTCCGCGCCCACCGGGCGCGACCGCCGCCTCGACCGCGCCGACGCCGACCGGCACCGGCTCCTCCGAGCCGCCGCGGCGCTCCCGGCCGGGGGCCGAGCCCGGGGCGCGGTGCTTGAGCGCGGCGCGCAGGTGCGAGCGGCCGCGGTGGATGCGGCTGCGGACGGTGCCGAGCTTGACGCCCAGCGTGGCGGCGATCTCCTCGTAGGACAGGCCCTCGATGTCGCAGAGCACCACCGCGGCGCGGAACTCCGGCGCCAGGGTGTCCAGGGCCTGCTGCACGTCGGCGTCGAAGTGGGTGTCGCTGAAGTGCTGGGCCGGGCTGGGCTCGCGGGAGGCGAGCCGCTCGGCCGCGTCCTCGCCGAGCGCGTCGAAGCGGATGCGCTGGCGGCGGCGGACCATGTCCAGGAAGAGGTTGGTGGTGATCCGGTGCAGCCAGCCCTCGAACGTGCCGGGGGTGTACGTGGACAGCGAACGGAACACCCGGACGAAGACCTCCTGGGTGAGGTCCTCGGCGTCGTGCTGGTTGCCCGTCAGGCGGTAGGCGAGCCGGTAGACGCGGGCGCTGTGCGCCTCGACGATCTCCTCCCAGGTGGGCGGAGTCCAGGTCTGCGCGTCGGGACCCTCGGTGAAGGTCGCGAGGGCGGGGGCCTCGGTGGCGCCGCCGGCCGGCGTCGCGGCCACGGGCTGGTCCAGGTCGGAGTGCGCAGGCTGGTTCATCACGGGCTTCGGCGTACGGGCTGACGCGGTGCCGCGGGAGTGCCGCCGCACAGGGACGTCGCCCTCGGCCACACCTCCTCGGTCGGCTCTTCTGCCCAGCAGGGCCACCACCATATCCACCTCACCCGTCAAGCCCGGATAAAAGTGCCCGGGAGGTCTTGCGCACCCGGTCCGTCCTGACAACGGCCCGCCGCCGTACGCGGTTCCCGGTCGGCCAGTAATCTGTGCCAGGAAATATCGACATCCTTCGGCGCCGGGCCTCGCCCGGGGCTCCGAAAGAGGCAGCCATCAGCGAGTTCGGGCCCGCGCACGCGGCCCTCGCCGACACCTACGTGAGCGAGGACGCCGTGCTGACCTACGCCCGGGCGCAGTCCGCGCGGACCGGGATACGGGCGATCGGACCGAGCGGCGGGGCCTGCCTGCGGCTGCTGGCCGCCGCACTGGACGCCAAGGCGGTGGCCGAGATCGGCACCGGCACCGGGGTGTCCGGGGTCTACCTGCTGCGCGGAATGCGGCCGGACGGCGTGCTCACCACGGTCGACTCGGAGCCGGTGCGCCAGCAGCTGGCCCGCGAGGCGTACCAGGCGGCCGGGTTCGCGGCCAACCGCTCCCGGTTCATACCGGGCCGGGCCCTGGAGGTGCTGCCCCGGCTCGCCGACGGCCAGTACGACCTGGTGTTCTGCGACGGCGACCCGGCCGAGTCCTGCGAGTACCTGCGGGAGGCGCTGCGGCTGCTGCGGCCGGGCGGGATGGTCTGCTTCGAGGGCGTCTTCCAGGAGGGCCGGCTGGCCGAGCCGGAGCTCCAGGACCCGCAGACCGGCGCGGTCCGGGACCTGGTCCGGGACGTGCGGGAGAGCGAGGACCTGCTGCCGGCGCTGCTGCCGGTGTCGGACGGGCTGCTCTGCGCCGTCAAGCGCTGAGCGTCAAGCGCCGGGCCGTCGGGCGCCGGGCCGTCGGGCGCTGAGCCCGGCGCCCCTTCGGGTCCGGGCCCGGGAAAACGTGCGGACCCGGGCCGACATGACGTCGAACCCGGGCCCGGCAGCACATCTCCAGGAGATGGCGAGCACCTGCTGCGGTCAGCCGCAGGCCTTCTTCAGGGCCTCGCCGAGGGCCTGAGCCTCGTCCGGCGTGAGCTCCACCACAAGGCGTCCGCCGCCTTCGAGCGGAACGCGCATGATGATGCCCCGTCCCTCTTTGGTGACTTCGAGCGGGCCGTCACCCGTCCGCGGCTTCATGGCCGCCATGCTCGTTCCCCTTCCTGCAACCGCTCAGCTACGCACCGGCAGTCCGTCCACCGCCGGTATCGAACGCATTGATCGGAAGCCATTATCCCGCATGCCACGGGCTGATGACCAACATCACTCTCGGTGCAACCACGACCGGACCGCCCCCAACCGCCGCAAACCACGTCATAAGCCCCGGCGTGGCGGTGGTGCGGACACCGCCCGAAGGTGCGATACCTCACACTCCCCAGGCCCCCGCGTGCTCCGGCATCCTGACACACACGACCGACAACGCCTCGACCCCGGGAGCCCTCACCCATGTCCGATTCCGTGCTGTACGAGCTGGACGGCGGCCTGGCCGTCATCACCATCAACCGCCCGGAGGCGATGAACGCGCTCGACGTCGCCACCAAGATCGCACTGCGCGACGCCGTGACCGCCGCGGCCGCGGACCCGGCGGTGCGGGCCGTCCTGCTCACCGGCGCGGGCGAGCGGGCGTTCTGCGTCGGACAGGACCTGAACGAGCACCTGGCCCTGCTGAAGCGGGCCGAGGAGACCGGCGAGGGCGCGCTGCGGACCGTCGCCGAGCACTACAACCCGCTGGTGCGGGCGCTGGCCGGGATGCGCAAGCCGACCGTCGCCGCGGTCGGCGGGGTGGCGGCCGGGGCCGGCGCCTCGCTCGCCTTCGCCTGCGACTTCCGCGTCCTGTCCGACCGGGCCGGCTTCAACACCGCCTTCGCCGGGATCGCGCTGACCGCCGACTCGGGCGCCTCCTGGACGCTGCCCCGGCTGGTCGGGCACGCCAAGGCCACCGAGCTGCTGATGCTGCCCCGCACGGTCAAGGCCGCCGAGGCCGCCGAGCTGGGCCTGGCCACCCAGGTGGTGCCGGCCGGGGAACTCGCCGCCACCGCACGGGCCTTCGCCCGGGAGCTGGCCGAGGGCCCGACCGTCGCCTACGGCGCCATCAAGGAGTCGCTGGCGTACGGCGCCTCCCACTCGCTGGACGAACTCCTCGACAAGGAGGACGAGTTGCAGACGCTGGCCGGCGACAGCGAGGACCACCGGATCGCGGTGCGCGCCTTCATCGCCAAGGAGAAGCCCGAGTACCTGGGCCGCTGAGGCCTGTCCGCGGGTCCGGGCCGGGCGGCCCGGACCCACCGGTCAGCCCTTGGCGCCGAGGCGGACGTGACAGTCCGCCAGGTGGTCGTCGACCAGCCCGCAGGCCTGCATCAGGGCGTACGCGGTGGTCGGTCCGACGAAGCGGAAACCCGCCTTCTTCAGCGCCTTCGCCAGCGCCGTCGACTCCGGCGTGACAGCCGGCACCTCGCCCAGCGTGCGGGGGGCCGGCCGGCCCGGCTCGGCGGCGAACTGCCAGATCAGCGCGTCCAGGCCGCCCTCCAGGTCGCGGGCGACCCGCGCGTTGGCGATCGCCGCCTCGATCTTGGCCCGGTTGCGGATGATGCCGGCGTCGGCGAGCAGGCGCTCCTTGTCCGCCTCGCCGAACTCGGCGACCTCGGCGATCTCGAAGCCCGCGAACGCGGCCCGGAAGCCCTCGCGGCGGCGCAGGATGGTCAGCCAGGACAGGCCGGACTGGAAGGCCTCCAGGCAGACCCGCTCGAACAGCGCGTCGTCGCCGTGCACCGGGCGGCCCCACTCGGTGTCGTGGTAGACCCGGTAGTCGTCGGTGGAGTCGCCCCAGCCGCAGCGGCGCAGGCCGTCCGCGCCGAGCACCGCGCCCCCGGTCGGGACGGTCACTTCTCCGTCCCCGGCTTCGCGTCCTCGGGGGCGTGCTCCCCGGCCGGCTGCTTGGCGAGCACCACGGCCGGCTCGACCACCTGGGCGAACTGCTCCAGGCCGGGCAGCGGTTCGGCCGCCGGGTCGGGGGCGTCGGTCGCCTCGACCGCGCCGCGCAGGTGGGCGGCGGCCTCCAGCTCGGCGATCCGCGCGTCGCGGTAGGCGAGTTCGGCCCCGAGGCGGTCCAGGACGTCGTCCACCTCGTCCATCCGGTAGCCGCGCAGCGCCATCGGCAGGCGCAGCTCGTCCACGTCCGCCCGGCCCAGCGGACGGTCCTGCGGCAGCCGCACGGAGATCCGGTCCGGTGCCGCCTCCGGCATCGAGCCGCCCCCGCCGAGCGCCACCAGGGCGGCACCGCCGACCACCACGGCCATGGCGACCACGATCACCCAGAACACGAGCTGTCCTCCCGAACTCCCGGCCGGTCCGCTATGTGGTGGCAGGCAACCACACTGATCATGACAGCATGGTCCCTTAGTGAGGCCGGGGGCCATCATCGCACCCGCAGGAGCTCTGGAGGAGACATCGGTGGCACTGCGCCTGGGACCGCGGGAATTCGGTGACGACGAGCTGGTGATCATGGCGATCGTCAACCGGACGCCGGACTCGTTCTTCGACAGGGGCGCGACCTTCGCCGACGAGGCCGCCTTCGCCGCCGCCGACCGGGCCATGGCCGAGGGCGCGGCGATCCTGGACATCGGCGGGGTGAAGGCCGGGCCGGGCGACGAGGTCACGGTCGAGGAGGAGCTGCGGCGCACCGTGCCCTTCGTGGCCGAGCTGCGCAAGCGCCACCCCGAGGCGGTGATCAGCGTGGACACCTGGCGGCACGAGGTCGGCGAGGCGGTCTGCGAGGTGGGCGCGGACCTGCTGAACGACGCCTGGGGCGGCGTGGACCCGAAGCTCGCCGAGGTGGCCGCCCGGTACGACGCCGGGCTGGTCTGCACCCACGCGGGCGGCGCCGAGCCCCGTACCCGGCCGCACCGGATCGGGTACGAGGACGTGATGGCGGACATCCTGCGGGTGACCGTGGGACTGGCCGAGCGCGCGGTGGAGCTGGGCGTGCGGCGGGACGCGGTGGTCATCGACCCGGGGCACGACTTCGGCAAGAACACCCGGCACTCGCTGGAGGCCACCCGGCGGCTGCCGGAGATGACCGCGACCGGCTTCCCGGTGCTGGTCTCGCTCTCCAACAAGGACTTCGTCGGCGAGACCCTGGACCGGCCGGTGAACGAGCGGCTGCTCGGCACCCTGGCCACCACCGCGGTCTCGGCCTGGCTGGGCGCGCAGGTCTACCGGGTGCACCAGGTCGCGGAGACCCGCCAGGTGCTGGACATGGTCGCCTCGATCCGGGGCACCCGCCCCCCGGCGGTCGCCCGCCGGGGGCTGGCGTGACCCCTCCTGTCGGCGCTCGTCCTGTCGGCGCTCGTCCTGTCGGCGCTCGCGCTAGATCTCGTTCGCGGGCCGGCGGGCGTCGGCGAGGATCTTCATGACCTCGTCGATCTCGTCGGTGATGTGGAACAGCTCCAGGTCGTGCGGGGCCGCCTTGCCCTGCGCGACCAGGGTGTCCTTCAGCCACTCGTACAGGCCGCCCCAGTAGGCGCTGCCGTAGAGGATCACCGGGAAGCGGGTGACCTTCTTCGTCTGCACCAGGGTGAGCGCCTCGAACAGCTCGTCCAGCGTGCCGAGGCCGCCGGGCAGGACCACGAAGCCCTGCGCGTACTTCACGAACATCGTCTTGCGGACGAAGAAGTAGCGGAAGTTCAGTCCGAGGTCGACGAACTCGTTGAGGCCCTGCTCGAAGGGCAGCTCGATGCCGAGCCCGACGCTGAGGCCGCCCGCCTCGGAGGCGCCGCGGTTGGCGGCCTCCATGGCGCCCGGGCCGCCGCCGGTGATCACCGCGTAGCCGGCCTCGGCGAGGGCCCGGCCGATGGCCACGCCCGCCTGGTACTCGGGCGAGTCGACCGGGGTCCGGGCGGAGCCGAAGACACTGATCGCGGGCGGGAGTTCGGCGAGGGCGCCGAAGCCCTCGACGAACTCCGAGGTGATCCGCAGGACCCTCCACGGGTCGGTGTGCAGCCAGTCGGTCGGACCGGTGGTGTCCAGCAGGCGCTGGTCCGTGGTGCTCGTACCGACCTGGTCCCGGCGCACCAGCACCGGGCCCTTCTGCTTCTCGGGCCAGGCCTTCTTCTTCCGCGGCGCACCGACCTGCTCGGGGCCGTGGCCGTAGTGCTTCTCGTCTCCTGTGCCTGTCATGACGAAACCCTACGCCCGCCCTCCCCCGTTTTCAGGCAACGGGGGAAGGTCGGTTGAGCATCCGGAAGGTGGCGTTCGACTGCTGATCGGACGAGCGTCGCGGGCGGCGGCTCAGCTGGTCAGCCAGGCCCGCATCCGCTCCTCGACCTCGGCGATGGCGCTCAGCGAGCAGTACTCCTCGCGCTTGTGCGCCAGGTTCGGGTCGCCGGGGCCGTAGTTGACCGCCGGGACGCCGAGCGCGCTGAACCGGGCGACGTCGGTCCAGCCGAACTTGGCCCGGGCCTGGCCGCCGGTGGCCTCCAGGAAGGCCTGGGCGGCCGGCTGGGAGAGTCCGGGCAGGGCGCCCACGGCGAAGTCGGTGACGGTCAGCTCGAAGCCGTCGAAGACCTCGCGCACGTGCTTCTCCGCGTCCACCTCGTCGCGGTCCGGCGCGTAGCGGAAGTTGACCGTGACGACGCACTCGTCCGGGATCACGTTGCCGGCCACGCCGCCGTCGACCCGGACCGCGTTCAGGCCCTCGCGGTACTCCAGGCCGTCGATCTCCACCCGGCGCGGCTGGTAGTTCTCCAGCCGGGTGAGCACCTCGGCGGCGTGGTGGATGGCGTTGTCCCCGAGCCAGCTGCGGGCCGAGTGGGCGCGCACGCCGGTGAGCCGCACCTGCGTCCGCAGGGTGCCCTGGCAGCCGCCCTCGACCATGCCGCCGCTGGGCTCCATCAGCACCGCGAAGTCGCCGGCCAGCCACTCCGGGTGGTCCTTGACCAGGTGGCCGAGGCCGTTGCGGCTGGCCTCCACCTCCTCGCAGTCGTAGAAGACGAAGGTGAGGTCGCGGTTGGGCTCGGGCACCGTGGCGGCGATGCGCAGCTGCACGGCCACGCCGGACTTCATGTCCGTGGTGCCGCAGCCGTGGAGCAGGTCGCCCTCGACCCACGAGGGGAGGTTGTCGGCGATCGGCACGGTGTCCAGGTGGCCGGCCAGGACGACGCGCTCGGCCCGGCCCAGGTTCGTCCGGGCCACCACGTTGTTGCCGTGGCGGTCCACGGTGAGGTGCGGGTAGCCGCGCAGCGCGGTCTCGACGGCGTCGGCGAGCGCCTGCTCGTCGCCGCTCACCGAGGGGATGTCGACGAGCCGGGCGGTCAGCGTGCCGCCGTCGAGAGTGAGGTCCAGGGGCGTCGGGTTCGAGCTGCTCATGGATGTCAGCCTAATCCGCGGCCGGCTCCGGCCGGTGCGGCGGTCCGGGACGCGGATCGGGGCGCCGGCCGTCGGTGCCGGGCCCGGTCCACCCGGAGGCGAGTGGGCGGGTGACGGCAACCGGAAGGCGCCGCACATCCGTCCGAGTGGGTACGGTGTCGGATCAAGGTGCAGGCGCGAGAGGGGCGACGGTGGCCAGGAGAAGGAGCAGCGAAGAGCTGGGCGACGAAGGGGAGCCCACTCGCCGCCGCGGGCCGCTTCGCGCCCTGCTGATGGTGATCGTCGGGCTGCTCGGCCTGGCCATGGTCGCCGGCCTGGCCGTGGTCGGGATCTGGTGGTTCGGTTTCAAGCCCGGCGCGTCCGAGGAGTGCTCGGTGAAGACGGCGGCCGGGAACGGCACGCTGGAGCTGCCGCAGGCCGCCAACGCCGCGACGATCGCCGCGGTGGCGCGTTCGCGCGGGCTGCCGGACCGGGCCACCACGATCTCGCTGGCGACCGCCATGCAGGAGTCCAAGCTGCGCAACCTCGCGGGCGGCGACCGGGACTCGATCGGCCTCTTCCAGCAGCGGCCGTCGATGGGCTGGGGCACTCCGGCGCAGATCTCGGACCCGGTGTACGCGACCAACAAGTTCCTGGACGGCCTGGTCAAGGTCCCCGGCTACACCCGGATGCCGCTGACCGACGCCGCGCAGACGGTGCAGAAGAGCGGCTACCCGCAGGCCTACGCCAAGCACGAGACCAAGGCGACCCTGCTCACCTCGGCGCTGGCCGGCCGGGAGCCCGCCTCGTTCTCCTGCGTGGTGCACGACTACGCCAAGCCGGACCCGGCGGACTCCGCCTCCGCCTCCGCCGCACCGGGCGCCACCCCGGGCGCCACCGCGGCCCCGGCCGCCGCGCCGGACCGGGCCCAGGTGCTGTCCGACCGGGTGCGCCGGGAGTTCGGCCGCACGGTGACCCCGGCGACCGGCTACGCCTCGACCATCAAGGGCGCCGAGAACGCCGTCTCGCTGACCCCGGACCCGGCCACCGCCGCCCTGACCTCCTCGCCGGACGCGGGGGCGGCGGACGGCGGGGTGAGCGCCGAGCGGGCGAGCGGCTGGGAGGTCGCCCACTGGGCGGTCGCCCAGGCCCAGCAGCTGGGCATCGCGACGGTCGCCTACGACGGGAAGATCTGGCGCAAGTCCAAGTCCGAGGACGGCTGGCAGAACCAGACCTCGGGCACCTCGACCAAGCTCGTCCAGGTCACACTGGCCCCGGCAGACAAGGGCTGACGCACTGGAGTTCGGGTTGCCGCCGGACGGGTGATTCCGGTCAACCCCGGTGGACCCACCGCCCGTTCCGGCGAACCGGCGTGGAGAACCGTCACTCCCCTTGGCGGGGGCGGTTCGACGGCGTCCGACCGGATCGGACGGGCGGCGCCGTTGCAGTCGTACGATCCGATGGTCGGCCAGGAAGATTCCTTGCGTCGACCGAAACCTTCTGGCTTCTCAAGCGGTAACAACGTCGTCCGCCCGGTCGTCCACGCCCGGTCCTTTTGGGCGGACGGGACGGACCCAGACCCCTTCGAGGAGCCCCATGTCTCACCCCCTCACGCGCCGGATCGCCCAGGCCGCGCTCGTCGTGGCCGCCGGAGCGACGCCGCTTCTCGCGGCCGGCTCCGCGTCCGCCCTGGGCGGGGACGCCCTGCTGCCCAAGAGCGACCTCGCGGCACCGCTGGGCCAGCTGACCAACACCGACACCGGTTCCACCCTCCAGCACACCACCCACCAGCTGGGCCAGGCCGCCGGCACCACGGGGGCGGCCACCGTCGCCGCGGGCGTACCGGCCTCCGCCGACGCCGCCGGAAACATCGTCGCCCAGCAGCTGCCCGAGGCCAACGAGAAGGCCGGCTCGCTGACCGCCCCGGTCGACCAGACCGCGGCGACCGCCGGCCAGCTCTCCTCGGTCACCCCGAAGGTCACCTCGGCCCTGGCCGGCAAGCTCGGCGAGGCCGTCACCGGCAAGAGCGCGGAGACCCGCAGCGCCACCGCCGGCACCGGCCCGCTCGGCGGGCTCACCCAGACCGGCTCGGTCACCCAGGCCGTGCCCGGTGCCGAGACGCTCACCGGCGCCGTCCCCGGCGGCACCGCCGTCGCCGACGCGCTGCCGGTCGGCGCGGTGCAGCGTGCGCTGCCGCTCGGCTCGGTCGAGCGCGCCCTGCCGGCCGAACTGCCCGCCGAGCTGCCCGCCACCGACGTGCTCGGCCTGGCCGAGCACGGGTCGGCCAACCGCCTCGGCGGTGCCGACCTCGGCGCGAACAGCCCGCTGTCCGGCCTCACCGGTGCGCTCGGCCCGCTCGGCGGTCTGCTGGGCGGCCTGGGCGGCGGCAACCTGAGCGGCGGCAGCCTCAGCGGCCTGCCGCTGTAACCCGCGCCGCTGTAACCCGCGCTGCTGCGACCCCGCCTCGGGGAGAACCCGAAGGGGGCCGGTGTCCGTGAGACACCGGCCCCCTTCGCCGTACGGTCGACGCGCTGCGGTCAGCTCGCCGCGCCCAGCCGCTCCACGGCCGCGGCGACCCGCTCGTCGGTCGCCGTGAACGCGACCCGCACGAAGCGGTCGCCGGCCGGCCCGTAGAAGTCGCCGGGCGCCACCAGGATGCCCAGCCCGGCCAGTTCGGCCACGGTCTCCCAGCACGGGCGGTCCTGGGTCGCCCACAGGTAGAGGCTCGCCTCGGAGTGCTCGATCCGGAAGCCGTACGCCTCCAGCGCCGCCCGCAGCGCCGAGCGCCGGGCCGCGTACCGCTCGCGCTGCTCGGCCACGTGGGCGTCGTCCGCGAGCGCGGCGACGGTCGCCGCCTGGACCGGCGCCGGCACGATCATGCCGCCGTGCTTGCGCACCTCCAGCAGCTCCCTGACCACCACCGGGTCGCCCGCCACGAAGGAGGCGCGGTAGCCGGCCAGGTTGGAGCGCTTGGAGAGCGAGTGGACGGCCAGCAGGCCCTCGTGGCCGTCGCCGCAGACGTCCGGGTGCAGGACGGAGACCGGCTCGGCCTCCCAGCCCAGCTCCAGGTAGCACTCGTCGCTGACCAGCAGCGCCCCGTGCTCCCTGGCCCACTCGACGGCCCGGCGCAGCTCGTCCGCGCCCAGCACCCGGCCGGTCGGGTTGGACGGCGAGTTCACCCAGAGCAGGCGCACCCGGGAGCCGTCCAGCTCGTCCACCGAGTCGTACTCGACCGGCTCGGCGCCGCACAGCCGGGCGCCCACCTCGTAGGTCGGGTAGGCCAGGCGCGGGTAGGCGACCTGGTCGCCGGGGCCGAGGCCGAGCTGGGTCGGCAGCCAGGCCACCAGCTCCTTGGAGCCGACGGTCGGGAGCACGGCCTGCGGGCCGGTCTCGGCGCCGAGGCGGCGGCGCAGCCAGCCGGCAATCGCCTCGCGCAGCTCCAGCGGGCCCCAGACGGTCGGGTAGCCGGGGGTGTCGGTGTGCGCGGCCAGCGCCTTCTGGATCACCTCGGGGACCGGGTCCACCGGGGTGCCGACGGAGAAGTCGCAGAGCCCGCCGGGGTGGGCCAGGGCGGTCGCCTTGTACGGCTCCAGCTTGTCCCAGGGGAAGACGGGGAGCTTGTCCGAAACGCGGCGCGCCGCCCCCGGGTGGCCCGGGAACGGCGCGCGCGTGCTGTTGGTACTCACAGCTGTTGTGCCACCGATCGTCAGTGGTCGGCGTTCTGCGGCGGCAGAGCGGCGATGAACGGGTGGTCACGCTCGATCAGACCGAGCTTGGAGGCGCCGCCGGGCGAACCCAGGTCGTCGAAGAACTCGACGTTCGCCTTGTAGTAGTCCTTCCACTCCTCCGGAGTGTCGTCCTCGTAGAAGATCGCCTCGACCGGGCAGACCGGCTCGCACGCGCCACAGTCGACACACTCATCCGGGTGGATGTAGAGCGATCGCTCGCCCTCGTAGATGCAGTCAACCGGGCACTCTTCGATGCACGCCTTGTCCTTCACGTCGACACAAGGCTGCGCGATGACGTAGGTCACGCTGTCGTTCCTCCTCGGAAGGGCCTGGTGGCCCGTTCTGTTCTGCTGCCGTGCGCGGTGAGCGCGGCGTCGTCGATGCCCGCCCCTAGTATCGCGGGTCGGAGACCGCAAATGCACAGGAGGTGGCCAGATGGCGACGCACGACCAGGTCGGCGACCGTCCGGAAGTCCGGATAGACCGCTCTGACGTGGGACGACGCGTGTCCGTCCGCCGCCTCGCGGAGTTCGTGGACGACCGGCCGGTGTTCCGGGATTCGATCGGCGTGCTCACATCGTGGGACGATCATGGGTTGACGATCGCCCCGCGATCCGGCGATCCGGTGTTCTTGCCGGAGAAGCTGCTGGTCGCAGGCAAGACCGTGCCGCCGTTCCCGGCCCGGCGCGCCCCGTTGCCGGTCACCGCGCCGGTCGAACTGCAGCGGATCGCGGGCCGCGGCTGGCCGGCCGTCGAGCAGGAGCCGCTCGGCGAGTGGACGCTGCGCGCCGCGGCCGGGTTCACCCGGCGGGCCAACTCCGTCCAGGCGCTCGGGGACCCGGGACTGCCGCTGCCCCGGGCACTGGCGGCCGTCCGCGCCTGGTACGCGGCGCGCGGACTGCCCGCGTACGTCGAGGTGATCTCCCCCGGCTCGCCCCCGTCCCTGGTCGCCGAACTCGACCGGCTCGGCGCCGGGTACGCGCCCACCCTGGTCCGCACCGCCCCGCTGGCCGGGCTCGCCCGGGCCGGCGCGGGGCACGACAAGGTGCGCCTCGCGCGGACCGCGGACGACCAGTGGCTGTCGGTGTACCGGCGGGTGAGCGGCGACCCGGCGGTGGAGGAGGCGGCCCGGCGGGTGCTGCACGGCGGGCCGTCGGTCTGGTTCGCCACCGTGCCGGGCGCCCCCGGGCAGCCGCCGCTGGCGATCGGACGCTGTGTCATCGAGGGGGCCTGGGCCTGCTTCGGCGCGATCGAGGTCCAGCCGTACGCCCGGCGGGCCGGACTGGCGACGACGGTCATGGCGGTGCTCGCCTCGCGCGCGGCCGAGGAGGGGGCGAGCGGCGGGTACCTCCAGGTCGAGGCGGAGAACGCGGGGGCGATCGCGCTCTATGACGGACTCGGCTTCACGACCAGTCACACTTACCACTACGCGCTCCTCCCCCAGGGGTAGCCGCCAGGCCGTACCGTCCGTCCGTTCGTCCGATCGCCCGCCCGATCGTCCGTCCGCCGCCTTGTCCGTCCGCCGTACGAAAGCCGTCGCCGTCACCGTGACCGAGCAGAGCAGAGACCGCTTCCGGACCGCCGCCCGCGCCGAGCAGCCCGACCCGGTGCTGCTGTGCCTGCTCGCCGCCGCCGAGCACGGCATGGTGCCCGACCCCGGCGACCCCGGCGAGCCGCCGGGCGTGGACGCGCTGCTCGCCGCCTGCGAGGCCGCGTTCGAGCGGCACGCGGCGGCGGTCCGGACGGCCGTCGCCGAGCGGGCGCCCACCGGGCCGGAGGAGACCGCCGCCCTGCTCGCCGCGGTGCTCGGCGGGCGGGAGCGCTTCCACGGGCGGCAGTCGGACTACCGGCGGCTGGAGTCCTCGCTGCTGCCCGAGGTGCTGCGGCGCCGGCGCGGGCTGCCGATCACGCTCTCCCTGGTGTGGATGGCGGTCGGCCGACGGGCCGGGCTGACCGTCCACGGCATCGCGCTGCCCGGCCACTTCATCGTCGCGGTGGGCGGCCCGGCGGGCGGCGAGGACTACGTCCTGGCCGACCCGTTCCACGGCGGGCGGCTGCTCGACCCGGGGGACGTCGAGCGGCTGGTCGCCGCCGCCGGGGCCGAGTTCACCCCCGCCCTGCTCACCCCGGCCCAGCCGCTGGAGACCGTGCTGCGGGTGCTCGGCAACATCCGGCTCTGGGCCGCCGACCGCCCCGAGCACGCCCGCACCCAGCTCTGGGCCACCGAACTCGCCCTGCTGCTGCCCCGGCACCCGGCCCAGCTGCGCCTGGAACGGGCCGAACTCCTCGTCCGCACCGGGGACTTCCTCGGCGGCTCGGCGGAGATGGACGCCTACGCGCAGATCCTGGACGCCTTCGACCCGGACACCGCCGCCAAGGTCCGGCAGGAGGCCCGGGCGGCCCGGCACCGGCTCAACTGACCCCCGTCAGAGCTCAGAGCCAGCCCTTCTCCCGGGCGATCCGGACCGCCTCGGTGCGGTTGCGGGCCTCGGTCTTCTGGATCGCCATCGACAGGTAGTTGCGCACCGTCCCCTCGGACAGGTGCAGCCGCCGGGCGATGTCCGCGTTCACCGCGCCGTCGGCGGCCGCGGCCAGCACGTCCCGCTCGCGCGGGGTCAGCGGGTTGGCGCCCTCGGCCAGCGCGGCGGCGGCCAGTGCCGGGTCGATCACCCGCTCGCCGCGCAGCACCCGGCGGATCGCCTCCGCCAGCTCGGCGGCCGGCGCGTCCTTCACCAGGAACGCGTCCGCACCCGCCTCCATCGCCCGGCGCAGGTAGCCGGGCCGGCCGAAGGTCGTCGCGATGACCACCTTGGTCCGGGGCGCCCGGCCGCGCAGCTCGGCGGCCGCCTCGATGCCCGTCATCCCCGGCATCTCGATGTCCAGCACGGCGACCTGCACGTCGTTCGCGAGCACCGCCGCCACCACCTCGTCCCCGCGGCCGACCTGCGCGACGACGTCGATGTCCCCCTCCAGCCCGAGCAGCGCGGCCAGCGCCTCCCGGACCATCCCCTGGTCCTCGGCGAGCAGCACGCGGATCGAGGCCCCGTTGTCAGTGTCGTTCATGGCCACGACCTTAGAGGGCCGCGGGCTTGCGTCTCCGGTAAGGGGAGAGTCCAGAGTGGTCCCCATGGACGGCAGCGACACGCTCTACCCGATCGGCGACCTCGCCCGGCGCACCGGACTCACCGTCAAGACCATCCGGTTCTACGCCGACACCGGCCTCGTCCCGCCCACCGGGCGCAGCGCCGCGGGCTACCGGCTGTACGACGTGCACGCCATCGCCCGGCTGGACCTCGTCCGCACCCTGCGCGAACTCGGGCTCGACCTGCCCGCGATCCGCCGGGTGCTGGAACGGGAGGCCCCGCTGCACGAGGTGGCCGCCGCACACGCCGAGGCGCTGGAGGTGCAGATCCGCACCCTCCGGCTGCGCCGCGCGGTACTGCTCGCCGTCGCCCAACGCGCTTCCACACCCGAGGAGATGGGACTCATGCACAAACTTGCCAAGCTCTCCGACGCCGAACGCCGGCGGCTGGTCCACGACTTCGTCGACGAGGCCTTCGGCGGCCTGGACGCCAACCCCGAGTTCGTCGCCATGATGCGCTCCGCCATGCCCGAACTGCCGGACGAGCCACGGGCGGAGCAGGTCGAGGCCTGGGTCGAGCTCGGCGAACTCGTCCAGGACCCGGACTTCCGCGCGGCCGTCCGGAGGATGGCCGAACAGCAGGCCGCCGAACGGGCCGAGGGCGACCGCGGTGGGCTGCACCACGCACTCACCGAGACCGTACGGTCCCTGGTCGGTGCGGCGCTGGCCGCCGGTACCGACCCCGCCTCCCCCGCGGCCGACCCCGTCCTGGACGCCCTCACCGCCGCCTACGCCGAGACCTTCGGCCGCCCCGACGACGCCGGATTGCGGCGCTGGCTGCTCGGCCGCCTGGAGACCGCCGACGACCCGCGCGCCGAGCGGTACTGGCAGCTGCTGGCGGTCATCAACGGCTGGCCCGTCCCGGAGAGCCTCACCGGGGTATTCGGGTGGTTCACCGAGGCGCTGCGGGCCAGACTGGTGCGATGATCACCCTGGAACCGCTGCGCCCCGACCACGCCGAGGCGCTGCTGGCCTTCGAACGCGCCAACCGCGCGTACTTCGCCCGCAGCATCCCGGACCGCGGCGACGCCTACTTCACCGGCTTCGCGGACCGCCACGCCGCCCTCCTCGCCGAACAGGCGGAGGGCACCTGCCGGTTCCACGTGGTGCTCGACGCGGCCGGCGGGCTGGTCGGCCGCGTCAACCTCGTCGACCTCGCCGACGGCAGCGCCGAACTCGGCTACCGGATCGCCGAATCCGCCGCCGGCCGCGGCGTCGCGAAGGCCGCCGTCGCCGAGGTCTGCCGTCTCGCGGCCACCGACTACGGCCTGACCGCCCTGACCGCCGTCACCACCGTCGACAACCCCGCCTCCCAGGCCGTCCTCACCCGCAACGGCTTCGTGCTCGGCCACGGGTTCCTCCTCGCCGACCGCCCGGCCCTCGCCTATCGCCGCTCCCTGGCCGGCCTCGGCTGAGCGCGGGCCGAGCGCGGGCCGAGCGTCGGCCGGGCCGGCGTCCCGCTACGGCAGCCAGCGGCGGGCGGCCTCGACGCTGTCGGCGGGGCTGGTGTTGAAGGAGATGGCCGCCTGCGGGGCGTGGCGGCGGACCAGGTTGACGACCGCCTCGAAGAAGGGCAGCGCCGGTTCGGGCTTGCGGATGCCGCCGCCGATGACGACGACGTCCCAGCGGCGCCCCGCGAGGGCCGCCACGATGGCGGGTTCGGCGGTGTCGTCGGGGGCGACCAGGGTCACGGCGGCGTCGATGCCGTGCCCGGCGAAGCGGACGAGTTCGGCGTCGAGGAGGGCTCGCACGGCGTCGCCGTCCGTGCCGGGGACGGCGTGCGGGTCGAAGCCGAGGATGAGAACGGTGGGCATGTCCGGTACGACGCTCACTCCGGCTGCCCGGGTTCCCCGCCGAGGAAGCGGGCGGCGTCGACGAGGGTGAGCTTGGGGTCGGTCCAGGAGCAGACCTCCAGCCAGGAGAGCCGGCCGTCCTCGGCGAAGAGCAGGATCTCGCCGTCGGAGCCGATCGCCGCCTCGGCGACCACCTCCGAGCGCGCGCCGTCCTGGACCCCGGCGAACAGGGCGGTGCTGCAGCCGCACCGGCAGCGGGACTCGACGCGCAGGTGCGGGACCTGGGCGCGCAGGGGGTGGCCCTCGGGGAGGAGGAAGTCGAGGACCCGGGCGACGTCGCTGGGGAGGAGGGTCATGGGCGCCTGCGCAATCGTGAGGTGAGGACGGACAGTTCTTCGATCCGGAGGAGGTGGGCGAGCAGGAGGTAGCCGACGGCGAGGGCCGCGGCGGCCGGCAGCAGGCCGTACCGGGTGGCCCACCAGGCGCCCGCGGCGGCCGGCAGGGCGGCCAGCAGCGGCTTCCCGTGGGCTCCCAGGACCCGCAGCGGCCCGAGCCGCCGGCGCAGCAGCAGGGCGGCGGCCGCGCAGGTGAGCAGGAACGACGCCCCGTAGCAGCCGGCCATCCCGGTGACGGCCCAGCGCAGCGGCAGCAGCCGGTGGCAGAGCACCGCCCCCAGCGCCGTGGCGGCGACCGGCAGCAGGTTGAGCAGGAAGGGCGTACGGCTGTCGCCGAGCGCGTAGAAGACGCGGGTCAGCGCGTATCCGGCGGAGTACAGGACCAGGCCGGGGGCGAAGGCGGTCAGCATCCCGGCGATGGCCCGCACGTCGGCGGCGCCGGTGCTCCCGTGCCCGAAGGCGAGCGCGCACAGCTGCGGCGCGAGGACCGCGAACGCGCAGGCCGCCGGGACGGTGACCACCGCGATGGTGCGGACGGTACGGGCGAGCAGCGCGCGGACGGCCCGCGGGGCGTCGGCGGCGGCGGTGAGCGCGGGAACGACCGCCGTCACCACCGACACCGTGACCACCCCGTGCGGCACGATCCACAGCAGGTACGCGCTGCTGTACGCGGTGTACCCGACGCCCGGCAGCCCGGCCTCGGCGGCCCGCGAGCCGACCGAGGTCGACAGTCGGGTCACCACCCAGTAGCCCACCTGGTCGCCGAGCACCAGCAGCAGCGTCCACCCGGCGGCCCGCAGCGGCTCGCCGAGCCCGGCCCGCCGCCAGTCCCAGCGCGGCCGGGGCCGCACCCCGGCGGCCCGCAGGCAGGGCAGCAGCACCAGGCTCTGCGCCACCACCCCGGCCGTCGTGCCGGCCCCGAGCACGGTCACGTCGGCCGTGGAGAAGGACCGTTGGCCGAGGTGCCCGGCGAACACCCCGATCACCACCAGGTTGTTGAGCACCGGCGCCCAGGCCATCGGCGCGAACCGCTGCCGGGCGTTGAGGAGTTGGCCGAGCACCGTGAAAAGCCCGTAGAAGAACACCTGCGGCAGGCACAGGTACGCCAGCAGCACCGTCCGGTCCAACTGCGCACCGCCGTACGCGGTGTAGGCCCGCACGAGGTACGGCGCGCCCGGCACCACCACCGCCGTCAGCACCAGCAGGGTGACCACCAGCACCGTCACCAGCCGGTCGACGTGCGCCGCCCCGCCGTCCGCCGACTCCTTGGCGGCGCGCACCAGGTGGGGCACCAGCGCGGTGTTCAGGGCGCCGCCGATCAGCAGCACGAACAGCAGGTTGGGCACCGTGTTGGCCACGTTGTACCCGTCCGCGAGCAGCCCCGAGCCGAGGACCGCCACCAGCAGCGCCGAGCGGACGAAGCCGGTGGCCCGGGAGACCACCGTCCCGGCCGCCATCACCAGGCTGGGCGGCAGCGTCCGGCGCGGCCTCCGGTGGCGGGCGGGCAGCGGCGGACCGGGCAACGTCGGACCGGGCAACGGAGGACGGGGCAACGGAGGACCCTCCAGAACGGTCATCCGCCGGCACCTCCCGTGTCAGGCACCGACTCGAACTGATCGGCGGAAACGGCGAGAGCATGCACCCGCGCCCCTGAAGCGGGGCTGAGAAAGCTGAAGACGGCTTAAGGAACGGATCCGGCGCCGGTGGCATCCTGATCCGCATGGAGATTCTGGTGGTGGAGGACGACGCCCAGGTCGCGGCGGCCGTACGGCGCGGCCTGGAGGTCGAGGGCTACACCGTCGACCTCGCCCCGGACGGCCTCACCGGCCTGCGGCTGGCCCAGCGGCACGCCTACCGGGCGATCGTGCTCGACATCATGCTGCCCGGCCTGAACGGCTACAAGGTGTGCGAGGCACTGCGCGCCGACGGCGTCACCACCCCGATCCTGATGCTGACCGCCAAGGACGGCGAGTACGACGAGGCCGAGGGCCTGGACACCGGCGCCGACGACTACCTCACCAAGCCGTTCTCCTACCTGGTCTTCCTGGCCCGGCTGCGCGCCCTGATCCGCCGCAGCCAGACGCCGGGCCCGCTGCTGCGGGTCGGCGACCTGTGGCTGGACCCGGCGGGCCGCCGCTGCGGCCGGGGCGGTGCCGAGATCACCCTCACCGAGCGGGAGTTCGCCGTCCTGCGCTGCCTGGCCGAGCACCCCGGCGAGGTGCTGTCCAAGCGCCGGATCGTCGACGAGGTGTGGGACATCGCCTTCGACGGCGAGGAGTCCATCGTCGAGGTGTACGTCAGCATGCTGCGCCGCAAGGTGGACGCGCCGTTCGGCGTCCGTTCGATCACCACCGTGCGCGGCGTCGGCTACCGGCTGGAGGCCTGACCGGTGCTCGGCAGGCTCTCCACCCGGCTGCGCACCTCGCTGGCGGCCGGCCTGGCCGCGCTGCTGCTGCTCGGCGTCGGCGCCTGGTGGCTGCGCGGCCACATGTACGACGCCCAGCTGGAGGCGGCCGAGGCGGACGCCCAGGCCCAGGCCCGCGAGATCAGCAGCGGCTTCAAGCACGGCCAGCAGCTGGCGGACTACGGGCGGCTGCCGTACCTCGTGCTGGACAGCGACGGCCGGGTGCTGACCATGGGCGGCCCGCTGACCACCCAGCACCTGGCCGGGGACCCGCCCGCCACCGTACCGAGGCTCGCGCCGGACGACTGGCAGTCGGTCCAGCGGATCGCCATCGGCCCGGCCGGGGAGGCGGCCGCCAACCGCTACTCGGGGCGCACCTTCACCGCACCGGGCAGCTGGAGCCCGCTGCTGCGGCAGAACGACGAGAACGGCCAGCCGGTCAAGCCGATGGTCGGCCCGTTCACGGTGTACGTGCTGGCCACCCCGTTCGCCGCCGAGGCCTCGCTGCACACCATCGACCCGGTGCTGCAGGCGGGTGTGCCGGCCGCCGCGCTGCTGGTCGCGCTGACGGCCTGGACGGCGACCAGCCGGGCGCTGCGCCCGGTGGAGGCGATCCGCGCCGAGCTGGCCGAGATCGGCGAGCACCGGCTGGACCGCCGCGTCCCGGTGCCGC
This sequence comes from Kitasatospora sp. NPDC057512, assembly GCF_042802135.1. Lineage (NCBI taxonomy): Bacteria > Bacillati > Actinomycetota > Actinomycetes > Kitasatosporales > Streptomycetaceae > Kitasatospora > Kitasatospora sp. NPDC057512. The sequence goes on along the minus strand of NZ_JBHVET010000044.1, from coordinate 3,838 downwards.
CCGCCGGCGACGAGCTCACCCGGATGGCCCGGACCACCAACGCCACCCTGGACCGGCTGGAGCGCTCGGCCGTACAGCAGCAGCGCTTCGTCGCGGACGCCTCGCACGAGCTGCGCAGCCCGATCGCCGCGCTGCGCACCAATCTGGAGGTGTCGCTGGCGCACCCCGACCGCACCGACTGGCCGGCCACCACCCGGGAGGCGCTGACCTCGGTCGAGCGGCTCCAGCAGCTGACCGAGGACCTGCTGTTCCTGGCCCGGGGCGCGCACCCGGCGACGGCCGGCCGGCTCACCGCCGTCGACCTGTCCGCCGTGCTGCGCGAGCTCGCCGACCAATACCGCCCCGGCCTCGGCGCCCGGCTCGCTCTGCGGGTGGACGCGCCCGAGGCGGTGCCGGTGCACGGCAGCCGCCTGCGGCTGCACCGGCTGGTGCGCAACCTGCTGGACAACGCCCAGCGGCACGCGTCCACCGAGGTGGTGCTGTCCGCGCGGCGGACCGCGCACGGCTGCGTCCTGGAGGTCCGGGACGACGGCCCGGGCGTGCCGCCCGAGGACCGCGAGCGGATCTTCGAGCCGTTCACCCGGCTCGACGAGGCCCGCAGCCGGGACTCCGGCGGCAGCGGCCTGGGCCTGGCCATCGCCGCGGACATCGCCACGCGGCACGGCGGCACCCTGCGGGTCGCCCACGCCCCGCGCGGCGCCCGCTTCGTCCTGGAGCTTCCCCCGGCCTGAAGGCCTCCGCGGCCGCCTTAGATCGGCTTGGACACCGGCGTCGGCGCGGCCGCCGACGCCGTCCGCAGCGGCACCGAGGCCCGCAGCCGGAAGCCCCGTCCGCGCTCCCCCGGACCGGTCTCCAGCCGACCGCCGACCAGCGCCAGCCGCTCCTCCAGCCCGGACAGCCCGTTGCCCGGCTGGGACTTGCCCGGCCCGCGCCCGTTGTCGGCGATCTCCAGGACGGCGTAGCGCTCGCCGCCCGCCTCCCAGCTCTCGTCCGCCGTGACCGTGCAGACGGTGGCGCCCTCGCCGTGCCGGACGACGTTGGTCACGGCCTCGCGCAGCGCCCAGGCCAGCGCGCCCGTCTCCTCCTCGGCCAGCGACGGCCAGGCGTCCACCAGCTCCGGCGCGGCCTCCAGCCGGACCTGCGCGGCGGCCAGCGCGGTACGGGCGGCGGCCAGTTCGACCGGCAGGGTCGGCCGGCGGAAGCCGGTCACCGCCTCCCGGACGTCGATCAGCGACTGCCGGGCGACCTGCTCGATGTCGGCGACCTGCGCCCGCGCCGCCTCGTCCTTGCCGGCGTCCATGAACCGCCCGGCCAGCTCGCTCTTCAGGGTGATCAGCGACAGCGAGTGCCCGAGCAGGTCGTGCAGGTCGCGGGCCATCCGCAGCCGCTCCTCGGAGGCGGCCAGGTGCGCGACCGCGGCCCGGGCCTCGCGCAGCTCCTTCATGGCGGCGACCAGCCGCTGCAGCCCGGTCATCGCGACGCCGGAGAGGAAGGCGCTGAGCGCGAAGGTGGAGATGTTGTCGTTCCCGGCGTGGATGAGCACGCCGGTCACGGCGGTGAGCGCGGCCATGCCCGCGAGCGCGCGCAGCGCGTAGCGCGCCGGAATGATGATCGCGACGCACACGGCGGCGTAGATGAACAGGGTCAGGAAGGCGCCGCCGAGGACGACGGAGGCGGCGACCGCGAGCACGGTCATGGTCGCGACGATCACCTGGCAGGCCCGCGGCTTCATCCCCGCCTGCGAGCGGAAGATCACCAGCAGGACGTAGGCGGCGACGAACCCCGCCAGGCAGCACCAGCCGAACACCTGGCCGGCCAGGCTGTGGTCCCCGTTCAGCAGGTTGCCCGCCGGGTAGGCCAGGTAGAGCATCCACAGCAGCATCCAGGCGACCTTGACCAGCAGCTGCCGCCGGGTCTCCACCGGGGAGCCGGGAACGCTCATGAACGACGCACGCGCCAGGCCCACCTGCATGGGGTCGTCGGTGCGGTGGGTCCGGCGCGTGTCACTCATGTCGATCATCATGCCTGGCGGGTGTCTCGGCGGTACAGGACCGCCGCCGCGGCCACGAAGACCGCGAGGAAACCGGCCAGCCCGGCCACCGCGGCCAGGTCCAGGGAGTGCCCCGGCTGGGTGAAGGTGGCCAGCTGGTTGTACAGGTGCACCGGGTTGATCCGGGCGTACGTCTCCAGGGTGCCCGTCAAGGGGAACCAGGTGCCACCGAACAGCGACATCACCATGTAGGTGATCATCACGATGGTCTGCACCGAGTCCGGCGCCGCCGCGTAGCCGAGCGCCACCCCGAGCGCGGCGAAGACGAAGCTGCCCAGCCACAGCGCGGCCGTCAGCCCGAGCCACTGCGCCGCGCTCAGCGAGACGCCCTGGCCGGCGCCGACCGCGAAGACCACCAGGATCGACGGCAGCGTGGTCACCGAGCTCGCGGCGATCTTGCCGAGGGTGTACGCCCGGCCGGGCAGCGCGGTCAGCCGCAGCTGGCGCACCCAGCCGCTCTTGCGCTCCAGCGAGATCCGCTGCGCGCTGCCGGTCAGGACCGCGCCGACCGCGCCGAAGGTGGCCATCGAGACCATGAAGTACGTCTTCACGGGCAGGCCGCCGGCCAGCTTGTCGGTGCCGTAGGCGTGGATGAAGAAGAAGTACATCAGCGCCGGGTAGGCGACGCTGAACATCAGGTAGCGCCGGTTGCGCAGGGTCCGCAGGATCTCCAGCTTGATCAGGGTGGTCATCGCGCGTTCTCCTTCGCGGCCTCGTCCGGTTCGCCGTCCAGTTCGCCGGTGATGGTCAGGAAGGCCTGCTCCAGGCCCAGCCCGGCGACCTCCAGCCCGCGCGGGTACAGCCCGGAGCGGTAGAGCGCGGCGACGCTCGCGTCGGCGTCCGCCGTCCGGATCCGGACCGTCCGCACCCCCGGGACCCGGGCGGTGACGTCCAGCGACTGCACGCCGGGCAGGGTGCGCAGCACGGACTCCTCGAACCCGCCGTCCGCGTCGTGGAGTTCGAAGGCGATCCGGCGGGCGCCGGCCCTGGCCTTGATCTCCGCCGAGCTGCCGTCGGCGATCAGCCGGCCGCGGTGCAGCACCAGGACGCGGTCGGCGATCGAGTCGGCCTCCTCCAGGTAGTGGGTGGCGAACAGCACCGTGCGCCCGGCGTCGGCCTGGGCGCGCATGCTCGCCCAGAACGACTGCCGCACGCTGACGTCCATGCCGGTGGTGGGCTCGTCCAGCACGATCAGGTCGTTGTCGCCCGCGATGGCCAGGGCGAAGCGGACCCGCTGCTCCTGGCCGCCGGACAGCTTGTCGACCCGCCGCTCCGCCAGCTCGGTGATCCCGGCGTCGGTCAGCACCTCCGTGACCGACCGGCCGCGCGGGTGCACGTCGCAGGCGAGCTGGACCAGCTCGCGGACCTTGACGTCGGCCATCAGCCCGCCGCTCTGCAACATCGCGCCGACCCGGCCCGCCTCGATGGCGGAGCGCGGCGTGCCGCCGAACAGGGTCACGCTGCCCCGGTCGGGCTCGCGCAGGCCGAGGAGCAGGTCCAGGCTGGTGGACTTGCCGGCGCCGTTCGGGCCGAGCAGGGCGACGGTCTCGCCCGGCCTCAGCACGAGGTCCAGCCCGTCCACCGCGCGCACCCGCCCGTAGTTCTTCCCCACGCCGCGGAAGACGGCCACTTCAGCAACCATCGCCCTGCTCCTCTCCCCTGTCGGTGGTATGTCCGGTGCTGTTCCGCACCACCTCAGAGTCCCGCGCGGGCGGGTGCCGGCGGCAGTGTCCGCCGTCGTGCCTTCGGCATGACGGATGTCATGCCGGCGGCCGGTACCCCCGTCAC